>JANORP010000430.1:0-8503 GCA_031415375.1 Bacteroidota bacterium
CCGAGGCGGATGGACCACCAAGATTCATATGGTTGCCGCGGATGCTCGTACGGCCATAACTTTCGCGCTGTCGCCGGGCGAAGCTGGCGACGGCCCAATGGGTCGCGAACTCTTGGCGAGCCTGGGCGCGCCAAATCGATCGCTGCACCTGCTGATGGACAGCGCCTACGCAGGCAACGAGACGATCCAACTCGCGCTCGACTTCGGCTATACCCCGGTTGTGCCACCGCCCAAGACCCGGGTGGATCCTTGGGAGTACGACCGCGAGATGTACAAGCGCCGCAACGAGGTCGAGCGGCTATTCCGCCGCCTCAAAGGCTTCCGCCGTATCTTCTCGCGGTTCGACAAACTCGACGCAGTTTTCATCGGGTTCATCAGCTTCTCGCTGATCGTCGATGGTCTGCGTTTGTGTTAACAGGCCCTAGCATCCGCAGAGTTCGTCGAGCGCGCGCCGCCCCTGCGTCACGCGAGCGAACTGAGCAAATTCTCCATTTCCTTTTCACCGAAGCCGCGCATCGTCGTCGTCCGAAGGTTGCCCTGGACGGCCAGGGCGAGCGTGGCTTTCGTCAACGTCTCATCATCCGGCGCATCCACCGTCAACACGACGTCGTACGGGCCCAACGTAAAGAACCACTCGCGGGCGTTGACGCCCATCGCAGCGAACGCTTCGCGCGCGGCGCGCGAACGCTTGACCGTGTTCTTCACGTCGCGAACACCTTGGTCGGTCCAATTGCCCAGCAAAACATACTTGCCCATGTCCATGCTCCTCGCAACGAAGGATGAAGTCACTGGCGGCATCGTCGCAATTGCCGGCAGCCAAAGAAGGTCACGCCACTTCGCCGTGGCCCATCGTGTCAAGACGCCAGGCCCACCAGCCGCATCACCCAGCGCAGCAGCACCGTCACCAGAGCCATTGCGGTGACGCCACCGATCCAGAACGCGGTCAGCCACGCCAAGCGCTTTCGCCAGCATGGGGATGACGAAACGGCAGGATTTGCCATCAGTGATATCCATCGCCACGGCGCACCTTGCCGCGGAACACCCAGTAGCCCCAGGCCGTGTACATCAGGATCAACGGAACGATCAGCAGCGCGCCGACCAGCGCGAAGCCCAGGCTCTGCGGCGGCCCTGCGGCGTCGTAGATGGAGAGGGTCGGCGGCACGATGTGCGGCCACAGGCTGATGCCCAAGCCGCTGTAACCCAGGAAGATGAGCAGCAAGGTGTAGATGAAAGGTGCGGTGTCGTTCGTTCCCTGCAGCGCCTTCGACAGCCGCCACATCGCCCACAGCACGAGCACGGGCACGGGCAAGAACCATCCCATATTGGGCCAGGTGAACCAGCGCTCGGCAATTCGCTCGTGCGCCAACGGCGTCCACAGGCTGATCGCGCCGATGAACAGCAGCAATACCCACGCCAGGGTGCGCGCCAGCAGCCGCATGCGCAGCAGCAGCAGGCCTTCGGTCTTCATGATCAGCCAGGTGCTGCCCAGCAGTGCATAGGTGGCCAGCAGGCCGAAGCCGGTGAACACCGAGAAGGCATTCAGCCAGTCGAAGGCGCCGCCCGCATAACGACCGTCGCGTACCGATATGCCTTCGATGAAACCACCGAGAGTGACGCCCTGGAAGAAGGTTGCAACGGCCGAGCCGCCGATGAACGCCAGGTCCCACAGGCCCCTGCGATGCGCGCTGGCCTTGAAGCGGAACTCGAACGCAACGCCACGAAAGATCAAACCGATCAGCATCAGTATCAGCGGCAGGTAGAACGCGCTCAGGATCACCGAGTAGGCGAGTGGAAACGCCGCCAGCAGGCCCGCCCCACCCAGTACCAGCCAGGTCTCGTTGCCGTCCCAGACCGGCGCGACGGTATTCATCATCACGTCGCGGTCGTCCTTGGACTTGAAAAACGGGAAGAGCAGACCGATGCCGAGGTCGAACCCGTCCAGCACGACGTACATCATCACGCCGAACAAAATGATGATGGCCCACAGCAGAGGCAGATCAATGCCCATGGTCAACTCCGCGTTGGATGAGACGTGGCCGCCAGCCCCGGCGCGTCAGGGGCGGCAGACATGGGCCTGGACGGGTTGTGCGTCTGCCCTGGTCCTCCTTCGACGGGCAGGTGGCCTTCGCCCGTTTGCGGCCCTTTGGCGATCAGCTTCAGCAGGTAGCCAGTACCCGCGCCGAAGACCACAAAATAGACGACGACGAACAGCGTCAGGCTGATGCCGAGTTGCTGGGCGCTGACGGGGGATACCGCGTCGGCCGTTCGCATCAGCCCGTAGATGATCCACGGCTGGCGGCCGATCTCGGTGGTGAACCACCCAGCAAGCAGTGCGACCAGGCCGCTGGGTGCCATCAGCAGTGCAAAGCGCAGGAATGCGCGCGATCGATACAGACGCCCACCTCGACGCAGCCACAGCCCGAACAGCGCCAGCAGGATCATCAGCATCCCGAGCCCGACCATCACCCGGAAAGTCCAGAACACGACCGTTGAGTTCGGGCGGTCGGCGCGGGGGAAGTCCTTCAGCGCCGGGATCGTTCCATCCCAGCTGTGGGTGAGCAGCAGGCTGCCGGCGCGCGGGATCTCCAGCTTCCAGTGGGTCGTCTCGGCCTGCATGTCGGGCCAACCGAAAAGGATCAGCGGCACACCTTCGCCTGGGTGGTTTTCCCAATGCCCTTCGATCGCCGCCAGCTTGGCGGGCTGGTATTTGAGCGTATTCAAGCCGTGCGCATCGCCGACGATGGCCTGCAACGGCGCCACGGCGAGCAGCATCCACAGCGCCATCGACAGCATCACGCGCACCGGCTCATGGTTGCGGCCCCGCAGCAAGTGCCAGGCCGCGCTGCCGCCGACCACCAGCGCGGTCGCGATGAACGCAGCCAGCACCATGTGCGTGAGCCGGTAAGGAAACGACGGATTGAAGATGACCGCCAACCAGTCCACCGGCACGACCCGGCCGTCGATGATCGCGTGCCCCTGCGGCGTGTGCATCCAGCTGTTGGAGGCCAGGATCCAGGTCGACGAGATCAGCGTGCCGACCGCCACCGCCAGGGTCGACACGAAGTGCAGGCCCGGCCCGACCTTGTGCATGCCGAACAGCATGACGCCGAGGAATCCCGCCTCGAGGAAGAACGCGGTCAGTACCTCGTAGGCCAGCAGCGGGCCGGTGATGCCGCCGGCAAAGCGCGAGAACTCGCTCCAGTTGGTGCCGAACTGGTAGGCCATCACGACGCCGGAAACCACACCCATGCCGAAGGCCACCGCAAAGACTTTGGACCAGAAGTGATACAGGTCCATGTAGACCTGCCGCCCCGTCTTCAGCCACAGACCTTCAAGCACGGCTAGGTAACTCGCCAGGCCGATCGTCAGCCCCGGAAAGACGATGTGGAACGAGATCGTGAAGCCGAACTGGATGCGGGCGAGGAGCAGAGCGTCAAGATCTTCCATTCGGGTGCGCCTCAGTGCAGCTTGACGTGCGGTTCGGTGCGCCGGGTGATGAACCTGGCGATGGTGTCGAGCGTCACCTTGGTGAACCCGTGCAGCGCCAGTTCGTGCATCTTGTAGAGCGACAGGTACATCCAGCGCGCCACCAGGCCCTCGATCATCAGGCTGCCGGCGAACTTGCCACCGAATTTGCCAACCAGAGCGCCCCCCATCATGTTGCCCACGGTGCTGAACTCGCCGAGCGACACCAGCGAGCCGAAGTCGCGGTAGCGGTACTCGGCCAGCGGCCTGCCTGCCATGCGGCGACGGACCTGCCTGGCCATCAACGTGGCTTGCTGGTGCGCTGCCTGTGCCCGCGGCGGCACGGTGCCGCCCTTGCCTGCGTTGGCCTGTGGCCAAGGGCAGGCGGCGCAGTCGCCGATGGCGAAAATAGCGTCATCGCGGGTCGTCTGCAGTGTCGGGCGCACCACCAGCTGGTTGATGCGGTTGGTTTCCAGCCCGGCGATGTCGCGCAGGAAATCGGGCGCCTTCACCCCGGCGGCCCAGACGATCAGTTCGGCGGGAATCTCCCGTCCGTCGGCCAGGCGCACCCGGTTCGGCAGCACTTCGGCCACCTTGGCCTGGGTGTGAACCTGCACCGCCAGGCCGTCGAGCAAGCGTTGCGCCGAAGCCGAGACGCGCTCTGGCAAGCCGGGCAGCACCCGATCGGCAGCCTCGATGACATGCAGGCGAATGTCCCTGTCGGGGTCGATGCGGTCCAGCCCGTAGGTGATCAGTTCCCGTGTGCTGCGGTGCAGTTCGGCGGCCAGTTCCACCCCGGTGGCGCCTGCCCCGATGATGGCCACCTGCAGTTGATGCGGTGCCAGCGCGTCGTGCTGCGCATGCGCGCGTATGCAGGCGTTCACCAAGCGGCGTTGGAACACTTGGGCATCGGCCATGGTCTCGAGCTTGAGCGCATGGGCAGCCACGCCGGGAGTGCCGAATTCGTTACTCAGACTGCCGATGGCGATGACCAGCGTGTCGTAGTCAAAGCTGCGCGCGGGCGTCATCTGCACACCATCGTCGTCAGTGAATGGGGCAATATGAACCTGCTGACGATCGCGATCGATGCCGGTCAACTCTCCAACGCGAAAGCGGAAGCCGTGCCAATGCGCCTGGGCGCGGTAGGACACTTCATGCAGGCCGACATCCATGCTGCCGGCGGCAATTTCGTGCAGCTTCGGTTTCCAGACATGCGAGCGCGCCTTGTCGATCAGCGTCACCTCGGCCTTGCCTTTGCGCCCGAGTGCGTCGCCCAGGCTGGTGGCCAACTCCAGGCCTGCGGCGCCACCGCCGACAATGACGATGCGATGCCGCCCTGCATGCAACCCACTCGCGGCCGTGTCAGCGGCAGCGTTCACGGCTTGTCTCGCAGGCATCAGCACCATGGGCCTCGTCGGCTGTCAACGGTGCTCGAAGGCCGGCTTGCGCTTGGCGAGGAAAGCGGCCATGCCCTCGCGTTGGTCCGCCGTGCCGAACAAGGAATGAAAGATCTGTCGCTCGAATCGCACGCCCTCGGCAAGCGGCGCCTCGAACGCTCGATTCACTGCCTGCTTGGCCAACATCACACTGGGCAAGCTCAGACTGCAGATCACCGCTGCGGCGGCGAGCGCTTCTTCCATCAGCTTCTCGGTCGGGACGATGCGCGAGACCAGCCCGGCGCGTTCGGCTTCGGCGGCGTCGATCATGCGCGACGTCAGCACCATGTCCATCGCCTTGGCCTTGCCCACGGCCCTGGGCAGTCGCTGCGTGCCGCCTGCGCCGGGAACGACGCCGAGCTTGATCTCCGGTTGTCCAAACCTGGCGTTGTCGGCGGCGATGATGAAGTCGCACATCATCGCCAGCTCGCAACCCCCGCCGAGCGCGAAACCGGCCACCGCGGCGATCACCGGCTTGCGGATGGTCGTCACCGTCTCCCAGTTGCGCGTGATGAAGCCGGCCTTGACGCACTGCATGAAGTCGAGGCCCGCCATGGCCGCGATATCGGCGCCGGCGGCAAAGGCCTTTTCGCTGCCGGTGACGACGATGCAGCCGATGCCGTCATCGGCGTCGTAGGCCTTGAGTGCCGCGCTCAGGTCGTCCATCAGCCCATCGCTCAGCGCGTTGAGCTGCTTGGGACGGTTCAGCGTGATGACGCCGGTGCGCAGGGCGCCGTCGCCATGCTCGGCAGTCAGGACGTTTTCATATTCCATCAAAAGTCTCCTCCTGGGGTTCGGGATCGAGCGGCACTTGTTCACTCGCCGGCCAGCTTGGCGTCGCGAGAGGTGCCCTCGTTGCCGGCGTTTGCCGCCAATGCCCGCGGCCGCCCTTGATGGTCGATGGCCACGTAGGTCAAATTCGCCTCCGTCACCTTTACCACCAGCACGTCAGCTGGGTTGCGCTCCGCATACACTTCCACGCGCACCGTGACCGAGGTATTCCCAGTCTTGAGCACGTGCGCATAGAAGCTGAGCAGATCACCAATCGAAACCGGCTGCTTGAAGACGAATTGGTTGACCGCGACGGTGGCGACGCGGCCTTTGGCCAGACGTGCCGCCAGCACGCTGCCGGCGATGTCGACCTGGGCCATGATCCATCCGCCAAAGATGTCGCCGTTGGCGTTGACATCAGCCGGCATGGGCATCACGCGCATCACCAGATCTTGGTCGGTGCTTGGGGTTGTCATTAAGTTGCCACGGCTACTTCGCTTGAACTTGCGCACGAACCTTTACGTAGCGACCGGGAGCCGGTTCGATCGGCTTGTATTTCGCGTTGCCAAGCCGCTTGCGAGCCGCGACGGACTTGCCAGCTTTCGGCGCCAGCCACTTGATCCAGTGGTTCCACCAGCTGCCAGGCGTTTCGGTCGCGCTGGCAAGCCATGCCTGCGCGTCCTCGCCTTGCTTGCCACCGGTCCAGTAGCTGCGCTTGTTCTTCGAGGCGGGGTTGATCACGCCAGCGATGTGGCCACTGGCCCCGAGCACGAACTGTGACTTGCCGCTGACCAGTTGCGTCGTTTGGTAGGCCGATTGCCACGGCACGATGTGGTCTTCTTGTGTCGCCAGCACATAGCTCGGCATGTCGATATCGCCCAGGTCCACTGGCGCTTCGCACATCGTCAGCTTGCCCGGCACCCGCAGGTTGTTCTCAAGGTACATGTTGCGCAGGTACCAGGCATACATCGGACCGGGCAGGTTCGTCGCGTCGGCGTTCCAGTACAGCAGGTCGAAGGCCGCGGGTGACTTGCCCGTGTGGTAGTTGTTGATGACGTTCGGCCAGATCAGGTCGTTGGCCCGCAGGGTCTGAAAGACGAACCCCAGTTCGCTGCCTGGGTAGATGCCACCCTGGCCGATCGTCTGTTCGCGTTGCGCGACACCTTGCTCGTCGATGAACACGCCCAGGTCTCCCGCATCGCGGAAGTCGAGCATCGTGGTCAGCAGCGTCAGGCTGGCAACCGATTCGTCACCGCGCGCGCGCATCACGGCCAGCGCCGACGACAGGATGGTGCCGCCTACGCACCAGCCCACCGCGTTGACCCTGTCGGCGCCGCTGACGGCGAGCGCCACTTCGATGGCCTTCATGGCGCCCTGCGCCAGGTAGTCGTCCCAGGTGACATGCCTGCAGCTCGCGTCGGGGTTGCGCCAGGACACCAGGAACACCGTCTGGCCTTGCTCGGCCGCGAAACGGACGAAGGAGTTCTCGGGCTGCAGGTCGAGGATGTAGAACTTGTTGATGCACGGCGGCACGATGACCAGTGGTCGACCAGCCACCTGATCGGTCAGCGGTGCGTACTGGATCAACTGGAACAGGTCGTTCTCGAAGATCACTGCGCCTTCGGACACTGCCACGTTCCTGCCGACCTCGAAGGCCGACTCGTCGGTGATGGTGAGTCCGCCCTTGCGCATGTCGGCCAGCAGGTTCTCGAAGCCCGCCTTGACGCTCTCGCCCTTGGATTCGAGCGCTGCCTTGAGCACGTCCGGGTTCGTGGCCGCGAAGTTGGCCGGGCTCATGGCATCGACGAACTGGCGCGTGTAGAAGCGCAGCTTGTGTTTGGTCGCGTCGTCCAGGTCGGCCGCTTCGACGATGTCGGTGAACAGCCGCGAATTGAGCAGGTAGCTCTGCTTCAACAGGCTGTACGCCGGGTTGTCGCGCCACTCGGCTGCGTTGAAGCGCCTGTCGCCGCGCTCGGGCGCCACCAAGGGCTCCACGCCTGCACTGCCAGCCATCATGCGTGCCCACATCGCGAGTTGCTGCTGGAGATAGTTCAGCTGCAGTTCCGCCAAAGGCGCCCCGCGCGGTGGCGCAGCGATCTCGTTGGGTGGGTCGTTGGGAAGGTTCGGCAAGGGCGTCATGGCCTGGAGCAGGCTCTGCCCGGCCTTGAAGAAGCCCTGGACATACTCGTCCGGCATGTTGAATGGCGAATTCATCTTGACTCCGGCAGTAAGACTTGAGTGGGCAGGGCGGGCGGCAACATCGGATCAGCCATACGCAGCCACGGCACCTGCGACCCGGTCCTCACGCTCGCGTTCGACGAGCGCTGTCAAAAACTCATCCCCGCGCGCGACTCCGGCAAGGCCATGGGTGGCAAAGACCAGCGCCGCGACGGCCTCCACCTCGGCCTGGGTGGCACCCGCGCGCCGAGCAGCCAGGCCCTGCAGGGCGGCTGCCGCTCCGTGTTCGGCCAACAGCAAAGCCGTCAGCAGCAGATGGACCGTCTTGGTGTCGAGTGCATCAGGCTTCAGGCCACCGGTGCGCAGTTGCTCATGCAATGCGCGAAGGCTGGACTCCAGTGCCGCAGGGGTCGCTGGCCCGCGACAGGGTGGAACAAAGCCCAGCGAGGCGCGCAACGCGTCCTCACCTCCTGACGCAACGCCTGACGCGCCACTGGATGTCGGCGCCATCCCGGCCAGGGCTTGAAGGAAGTGCGCTCGCCGCTGCGCAAGTCCGGACAAGTGTGGCAGGCCCGGCGGCAAGCCCTGCACGGTTGCGCTCATGACCGACCTCCCGCAGGCCCCAGGCCCATCGGGGCGGGCATCAGCGTGAC
>JANORP010000431.1:0-19318 GCA_031415375.1 Bacteroidota bacterium
CCGACACGCACGAGGGTGTGCCGAGCAGCAATCTGTTCAAGGACTTTGATGTCTTTGTGAGTCCCAACAAAATCGCAGCAGAGATTGAGGTTCTCAAATCCAATAACTTGATCAACAAGACGATCGACAGCCTGGATTTCGACATCGAGACCTTTCGCGTCGGTCGATTGCGCACCGTGGAATTGTACCACGACGCGCCTTTCGTTGTGCAGGCCGATCTACACGACGCCCGAGCCTATGACAAATCCTTTGGATTGCAGATAGTGTCTGAGACTGCCCTGGAGCTCACCACGCCGAGTCAGCAGGTCTTCAAAGGGCACTTTGGTAAGCCGTTCATTTTCCCGCAAGGAGAGGTCACGGTGCAGCGCAATGAAGCTTTTCTTTCCGAAAATGCAGATGCCGCGCTGCTAGACAATTATTCCTTCGAATGCTTGAGCCGTGAACGGCTCATTGCAAAGGTGCTTTTGCAACTGGATATCGTGCCCATTGACAAGGACGTAGCCGTCTTGCGCATCGGCTTCAAGAGTCCGGTCCCCCAAAAAGCAGCCGACTTGGTCAATATGCTGGCCAAGGTGTATGTCGAGGATTACATCGAAGAAAAATACCGCGCTGCGCAGACCACGGTGCGGTTTCTCGACCAGCAGATCGATACCATCGCCGATCGCCTCGCCGATTCTGAAGACGCCATAGAGGACTACAGAGATGCCTGCAATATCATCAACATTCCCCAAGAAACTGAAACCAACCTGCGCAAGGTTTCGCAACTCAAAGTGCAGCAGACCAATATCGGTATGAGCCTCGATGGCCTCAACGAGTTTCACGACTACATCACGGCAGGCAAGGAAGACATGCTGGATCTTGCGCCTAATTTTGAAGGGTATTCCGACCTGCTGAGCACTGAGATGGTGAAGAACATCAAGCGCCTGCAGGCCGAGAAGCGTGATCTACTGCTCACTTATACCCCCCAGGAGGAGCGTGTACAGGTGGTCGATCGCAAGATCCAAGACCTCAACAATTACCTGCTCGAGGGCATCAAAAACAGCCAAAAAATGCTCGCCGCAAAATATGAGCGGCTGCATGAAGACATCCAGATCGCTGAGTCAGCATTTATAGGATTGCCGACCAAGGAAAAGGAAATGACCATCAAGAACCGTGAGTTCTCTTTGGTGCAGCAGTCCTACAACTTTCTCAATGGCAAAAAGATGGAGGCCGAGATCGCCCAGGCGGCCAAGGTCGCCTTTCACCGCGTGCTGACCCCAGCCAAGCCTGGCAAGGCGCCGATCTCTCCCAATCGCATCATCATCATCATCGTCTCGGCGATCATGTGCATGTTTGGCTCCATCTTGGCCATCGGCATCGTCCATCTCGCCAAAGGCAAGGTCAATGGACCCGAGACCATCGAGAAGGCGAGTGCAGTACCGATCGCTGTGCAGACGCCACGCTTCAAGCTCTTGCAAGATGCAAGGCGTCACTTTTTGCGCGAAGCCATCCAATTGGAACTCAAAGGCATTGTAGGTATAGACAGGCGGCTGCTCGTCCTGTCATCGCAAGCAGCTGGCGAAGGGCGCACGCTGCATGCCGTGCAGCTCGCAATCGCCTTTGCAAGGCAGGGCCGCAGGGTCCTCCTGCTCGATGCTGCCGATTCATGGGATGCATCAGCGGTGGCAAGCATTACCACTGCCGAGCCGACGCTTACGGTCGCGCAAATGCCCACGAGTGCCGACCGCTACCACAAGGGTGCCCTTGCGCGCCTCATGGATCAATACCTGGCTGCTTATGACTTGGTCATCGTGAACAATGAACCGATCGCCGGAGAAACGATCGGTCTATTGCTCATGAGCCTTGCCCATGCCAATCTCTTTGTCCTTGATGCCCGCAAGACACCCGCCAAGCAGGTGGTCAAGACCGACTTGTTGCGCCAGGAATTTTCCTTGCCTGCGGTCTGGTTTGTGCTCAATCGGGCTGGATTTTCGCCGAGCCTGCTCATCAGCGGTTGGCAAGTGATCCGTCGGCTTGTATTTCGCAATCCCGCAATCGGCCTACAATGAAACAAATCAGCCCCCGCCTGCTCGTGTTGCTAGACCAAGCAATTTACAGTGGCAGCAGCTTTGGTCTTACGATGGTCTTGGCCAGATATTTTACCATCGAGATCTTTGGGTTGTATGGCTCGGTGATGCTGTTGGCTTACCTGCTCACGAGTATCGGCGGTGCTGTCGTGATGCAACCTTTTCAAGTGACGTGGACACGTGTCGGTGCGATTGCACCTTACCTGAGTTTCATTGCTTTGGGGCATGGCCTGTTTGTGGTGGTGTCGATCATGATTGGGATGGTGGTTTTGCAAGTTCCTGCCCTGCGCCACGGCGGTTGGCAGCCGCAAATGATGCTGCTCGTAGGTGGTTTTTTGCTACACGATGGGCTGCGCAAGCTATTGCTGGCGATCGATAAGGTACGATCGACACTGTTGCTGGACTTGGGCAACGGCGTGTTGCAAGCGATGGTGGTGGGGGCCATGTTGCTGGGGCACTGGGGCCTAGGTGACTATGCAGCATGGTCTGGCTGGGCCTACCTCCCCGCAGTGGTGGTGGTCGGCAGTCGGCTGGGCCTAGGGAGGCTGGGGATGCGCTGGCGCATTTACCTGCGCCTGCACCTTCAGCAAGGGAAATGGCTCCTGGCCACCGCCCTTTTGCAATGGTGGTCGAGCAATCTCTTTGTCGTTGCGAGCGGCCTCTTGCTGGGCAAGCCGGCTTTGGGGGCATTGCGGCTGGTGCAATCGTTTTTTGGAGTACTGGGCATCCTGCTGCAAGCCTTTGAAAATTATGGCTTGCCCAAGGCAGCCGCCTTGTACCAGCAGAAGCCACAGGCAGCAGCCGCCTATTTGCGGCAGCTTGGTGGGCAAGGATTGGTCGTATTTGGCCTTGTACTCCTTGCCTTGGTGCTCCTCGCCGAGCCTATCCTGTACTGGACTGTCGGGGCATCCTTCGTGCCATACGCATTCGTGGTGCGCGGCATGGCCGCCGTGTATGCGCTCATCGCGCTCAGTTACCCAGTGCGCATGGCCATCCGCATGATGTTGCTCAACCGTGCATTTTTCATCGGCTATCTCTGCGCATTTTGTTTCAGCGTGAGCAGCTGCTATGCCTTGCTGCGCAATGCTGGTCTTTGGGGTTGCCTCATCGGCCTCATCGTCAATCAATTGATCATGCTGGTCGTCTGGCAATTTGTCCTTCACAAAAAACAATTTTTCTTATGGAAATCATCCACATCGTACTAGGCAAGGCCAATCCCGACCGCATGAATGGCGTGAACAAAGTGGTCTATCAATTGGCTACTCAGCAAGCGGCAATGGGTCGCAGTGTACAGGTCTGGGGCATCACCAATAGTCCAGTACACGACTACGGAACGCGCAATTTTAAGACCCGCCTGTTTAAAGCAGCTAGATTTCCGTGGCAGATCGATGGGCAACTGAAGGCGGCCATCCTCGCACGCTGCGGAAATGCCATTTTTCACGTGCATGGTGGCTGGGTTCCCAATTTTTGGGCGGTCACGAGGGAGTTACGGGCAGATGGTATCTCCTATATATTCACCCCACACGGTGCCTACAACCGCATTGCAATGCAGCGTAGCTGGTTGCGCAAGCGCGTGTATTTCCATTTGTTTGAGCGCTCGGTGATCGGCCACGCACGGCAGTTGCATTGTATCGGGGAAAGCGAAGTTGCTGGCTTGCAGCAATTGCTCCCGAGCCGCAGCAGCCAATTGTTGCCCTATGGATTTGAAGTGACTATGATGCCGACGAATTCCTGCTTGAAGCGAGCCAGTTTTGTGGTCGGTTACATGGGAAGGCTCGATATTCATACCAAGGGCCTCGACCTGTTGCTGGCAGCTTTTGCGCAATTCAGGCAGTCTGTGCCCGATGCAAAGCTGTCGATGGTCGGCGATGGCAAGGACAGGGCCGCCTTGGAGGCAATGATTGCCGAAATGGGATTGGAAGCGGATGTGCAGTTGTGGGGCGGCAAGTTTGGAAAAGAAAAATGGGACTTGCTCCAGCAAATGCAAGTATTTGTGCATCCATCACGCAACGAGGGCTTGCCATCGGCAGTCTTGGAGGCGGCAAGTTTAGGTGTGCCGAGCATTGTGAGTGAGGCGACCAATCTGGGAAGTTATGTGCGTGACTACAAGGCTGGGGTGGTGATTCCCGACGAGGATGTGGCAGCACTCACCATGGCGCTGGGAAATATGTATGCACAGCAAGCCACGGGGCAACTTGCCGCAATGGGAATGAATGCAGGTCGCATGTTGCGTGGTGCATTTGACTGGTCGCGGATCGTTTTAGAGTTTGACAAAATGTACGCGGCAAGATGAAAACGACGATGGTCCCCAATATGGTGCACGCGGCATTTCTCAAGCGGGTGAATACCTTGATGTTCATTGTACTGCTGCTCATGGTGGCGGGATTCTTTACATGGAGCGAAAATGTCACGATCACCCGTGCCATCAAGGTCGTGGGCCGCATGGGCGTGCTCACGGGCACTTATGGCATTTACCGCATGATCAAGGCCTATGGGGCTGTGGATGCTATGCGCTGGAAAAACCTGTTGGGACCTTTGTTGTATGGAGGTTATCTAGGCCTGGGTTTTCTTTCCTTTATGTGGAGTACCAACCCTGGTTTCAGCGCCTTGCAATGGTTCATGACCAGTCAAAGCTTAGTATTCGCCTATTTTTTCATCAAGAGCATCGGCATGCTCGACGCCTATTTTCCTGGTCATCAGATCAGGCTCTACCATTTGCTGGGGAATACGGTTTTTGTCCTAATATCGATTTTTGTGGTGGGCATGTATGCAGATCCTGATACATTCTTTAGGCTCACCAATGGGGGAGAAGAGGCCCGATTGGGTGGATATATCATGAACCCCAACGAACTTGGCATGCTTGCAGGCGTAGGCATCGCTTGTTTGATCTTTGACATCTACCGCAACCACCGCAAGTGGCTCACGATCTTGAAGGCAATCGTGATCTTTTATGCATTGTTTGTAACAGGTTCGCGCTCTTCGCTCATCGGTCTGGTGCTTATCGTATTTTTTCACATCAACCAGAGCAGCAATACCAAATTGAAGGTTGCCATCATGGCTTTGGTACTTTTGGCGATGCCCTATGCGGTCAACAAGGTCATTCTGAAAGACGATGGCGGTCGCTTGGAGGAGGTCATGAGTATGACGGGGAGATTGCCTTTTTGGACTGCGCTCATCAGTGAAGGACTGCCGCGGGAGCCGTTGCTAGGGTTTGGCTTCATGCGCATCGATTACAAGGAATACTTCCAGAGCACGCATACATATCCTGGTAAGATGACCCACAACACATTTATGCAAGTGCTCATGAATCTTGGCTTCATTGGCCTCACATTGGTGATGTTCCAGATGTTTTTCACGATCAGGGCGCTGTGGCAAGCGCCCAAGGAAACTAAGCTCATGCTCATCGGGATCCTGATTCCCATTATGATCAACTCTTTTACAGAGTTTGGAATATTTGGGGAGTCCAACTATGGCATTCTCTTCTACCAACTGGTTGTCTTCTCGACGGCCTTTTCGCAGCGACCGCATCTCACGCGGCAGGAGCGACAGTGGATGACCCACCGACGACCCGATTTTACCTTGACCTAAGGGATTGAAATTTCAATCCTAGGGATCCGAAGCCGGATCTTCATAGATGTATGTTCGAGTAGGTAAGCGCACCCAGTTTGATATTCAGGCTGGGTGCAATTTTTGAATGGTCCAATGGCACACATCACTTTGTCCATGTCGTGGAAAACGATTCCGAAATTTGGAAAATGAACTTTGTGGAATCGACCTTTATTCGCTCCAGATGTACATTTTCTGGCTTGGCACGGTAATCTCAATAAGGGAATCAAATCTACTTGTGCAATGAAAACTACCACATCCATTTTTGCCCTTGCAGGGATCCTGCTCTCGCTCGACCAGCGCGACAGCAAAAGCAGCGATTTGGAATTGCTGTGCATCCGCAACCACGACGGTACACCGCGCTGGGTTTGGCCGAGGCATTTGCACCAGCCGCTGTTTTTGCATTGCTACAATCAGGGTGGTCGCAAAGCCCACTTGTATGCATATTTGATACGCATCGTTTTTGCATTGCGCCTCCAGGCATGGATGTTTGAGAAGGTGAGGGGGGCCGTCGCGCACAAAGATGCTGAAACGCCCTTGTTTCCCGTTCTGGGCGATTGGGCGCTGTTTACTGGTACTCCAGGCCCACAACAAAAGGCGATTTTTGTGATCAAAGAAGCCGATCAAAACGTGCGCTTTCTGAAATTGGGCATCGGCAAACGCAGTTTGGCGACCTTAAACAACGAAGTCATTGCTTTGAGCCATGTACAATCCATGGGATTTACCACGTTTCGCGTGCCACAGCTACTGGCAAGTGCCCATGGTATGCTGAGTTTGAGTTCGGTAGGGGATGGCGGGCATCGCATGCACGCCTTGCAGCGGCCGCATCGTCGCGCACTCGCTGAGATCGCTGCCAAGACCGCGCGCAAGATGCCCATTGCCCAGCTTTCTGCCTGGGGAGAAATGGTGGCCGACCTCACGTATCTCCATCGGCTGCAGGATGCGCGCATACCTCAAGGCATGCTGCGCAAGCTCGACCAACTGCTCGACAGTCTAGATGAGGAAAAGACGATTCAAGTGGCCATGAGCCATGGCGACTTTACGCCTTGGAACATGTATGTCGCCGATGACGCTTTGCGGCTGTATGATTGGGAGCAATGGCGGCCCAGCATGCCGATGGGCTATGACGCTTTCCATTTTGTGATGCAATCGGGCATATTGATGGGACGGCAGTCATGGAATGCGATTGCGGCCGAAATGGAGGAACGCATTCACCTGGAGCTATGGCCTGCACTCGGTGTCGCAAGTGATGCCCAATACCAGCTGTATGTGAAACTTTATCTGCTGTTTCACACAGTCCAGAGTCTGCGCTTATACAGTGCGCAATCTGTGTGGCATACTCAGGTTCAGTGGCTTTTGGATACTTGGAACCAAGGATTGAGCGCCATGTTGGTTGGGACGACATCTGGGCGCAGCCTGCTCCTGATGGACGCATTTGATTGGCTAGCCCAGCGGCAATATGCGGCATTAAAATTTCCTCCGATCTACCCAGAGCAGTTGTCTGTACGTTCAGATGTGGACTTGTGCCTGCACAAGGCAGATGCACTAGCGATGCAGGAATGGATCGTCAAGCATCCACTGGCCGCCAAGACAACGGTTCGCAAGCAGAGCTTCATGCATCAAATGCAGGTGATTACCTTTGATGGCAGCGTGCTGAGCCTCGATTTGATCTGGGATCTGCGCCGTAAATCCTTGCAGATGATGAATGCTAGCGCGCTCATCGAGCAAAATGACCTCAACCGTTTGGGCGTGCGGGTGCCACGCGCGCTAGATCAGGCTAGGCAGATAGCGTTGTTTTATGCGCTCAACGGCGCCACGGTCCCTAGCCGGTACACTGCCTATGAGGGCTTGCTAGCTGCATCAACGGAGCCGCTTGATCGTCTGTTGTACCCCTATTTCCTCGGTGAGTCTGCCCCATCAGCTGCACTGGAAAGCCATTTACGGGGCCAAAAAATCAATCGTGGCTGGCAAGGACTGCTCGGTAGGCTGCGGTATGTGGTCGATACATTGCGGTCATGGATCGGGCAAAATGGCTATACCATCACATTTAGCGGCGTCGATGGTGCAGGAAAATCGACGGTCCTGGCCGAGGTATCGCAGCAGTTGGAAAAACAATTGCGTCGCAAGGTCGTCGTCTTGCGGCACCGGCCTTCGATCTTGCCGATCCTGAGTGCATGGCGCAAGGGCAAGGCGCAGGCCGAACGGGAGGCGGCCACACGCCTGCCCCGACTGGGCACGAATTCAAGCCCGATCAGCTCCATGCTCAGGTTTGCATATTATTACACCGACTACCTACTCGGCCAGTTTTTCATTCAATTCAAGTATGTGAATCGTGGCTATATCGTCTTGTATGACCGTTATTACTTTGACTTCATCACAGACAGTCGTCGCAGCAATCTCGTGCTGCCACCCGCAATTGCGCGCATGGCCTATCGGCTGCTGCTGAAACCTGACCTGAACATCTTCCTGTATGCCGCTCCAGAGTTGGTACATGCACGCAAGCAGGAGCTGGACCCGGCGACGATCAAGCAACTCACGGCCGATTACTTAAAACTCTTTGAGGCACTCGGTGCGTCCAAGGGCACTGCACAATATGTCGTCATTGAAAATGTGGTCTTGGAGCGCACACTCACTACCATTATGGATTATGCACATAAAATGGTCGCTTGATATGAAAACAATGCTTCAATTTTTGATTCGACGCAGGAACCCGCGTTTCAGGTTTGATCCTGACCTAGACAGTCGCGTTTTGTTGCAATTCACGGTGATCTTGGGCATGTCCATGTTGCGTGGCCTGCGCTTGCTGCTGGCCCTGCGCAAACCCAAAGGCGCTATGCTTGCTGCCGGCGTGACCATGTTTGCCATCCACAAAATCCAGTGGGGGAGATTCATGAAACTTGGAAAGCATGTGCATCTGAGCGGATTGGGCAAAGGCGGTCTCCAAATCGGTGACCACGTAGGGATCGGTGCCTACAGCCGCGTGATCGTGTCTAGCTCGCTCACGGCTTTGGGCGCCCACATCGCCATCGGCAATCGTGTAGGCATAGGTGAATATGCCTATTTGGGTGGTGCTGGCGGCTTGGAGATCGGCGCAGACTGCATCATTGGCCAATATTTCTCCTGCCATCCTGAAAACCACGTGCATTCCGAGGTCCACCTTCCCATTCGGCTGCAAGGTGTGACCCATCGCGGCATCAGCATCGGGAGCAATTGCTGGATTGGCAGCAAAGTCACGGTCTTGGATGGTGTGTCTATCGGGGTAGGATCTGTCATTGCTGCTGGTGCTGTGGTGACCCGTAGTTTTCCACCTTACAGCATCATCGGCGGGGTGCCTGCCCGCCTGCTCAAATCTAGAATTCCAACCCCTGTGCTATGAAAACAATATTGGCAACGGCCTATGCCGTCAATCCTTACAAAGGCTCAGAAGATGGCATGGGCTGGAACTTCGTCCTCCAGATCGCGCGTTTCAACCGCGTGGTCGCCATCACCCGCGAAAACAATCGCATGGAAATTGAACGGTACATGGCCGATCACCCCGATCCGCGCTACGCTTGCATTCAGTGGGAATACTTTGACTTGCCCCTCTGGATGCGTTGGTGGAAAAAGGGCCAGCGAGGTGCCATGCCCTATTTTATGCTCTGGCAGCGGGCGATTCCCGACATGGTACGCAAGCGGGCCTTAGCGTTTGATTTTACCCACAACCTCAATTTCCACAATGACTGGACGCCATCTCATTTGTGGAAACTGGGTAAACCATTTGTCTGGGGTCCCGTGGGACATCACCCGCTCATTCCAGGCAAATATTTGCAAGCCAGTGACTGGCGCTACTGGCTCGCAGACCGTTTGCGGTGGCTGGTAAAGTGCTGGTTTTGGCACGTGTCGCCAGCACTTGCGGCTACCCGAAGGCATGCAGCACATGTATGGTACATGAACAAGGATGTGGCCCTCCAAAGCGGGCTGCCCGTGGGGAAATGCAGCGTGATGCCCTCTGTAGCCACCGAGGATTACGGTTGTGAAGCAGCACAACCCAAAAAAGGGTTTCAACTGATCTCCGCAGGGCGTTTGCTACCCTTGAAGGGGTTTGATTTGGCGATACAGGCATTTGCGGCATTTGTGCAACCGCTTGCAGCCTGCGAGCGGGCAGATTGCCACTTGCTGATCGTGGGTGCGGGTCCATCACGTGCGGCTTATGCCAAACTGATCGTGGATCTTGGCGTCACCGATTGCGTGTCGATTCAAGATTGGATGCCGCGCCACACCCTTTTTGAATTGTACCGTGAGGGATCGGGATTTCTTTTCCCTTCCCATGAGGGCGCTGGGATGGTCGTCGCCGAGGCTTTGTCATTTGGCTTGCCAGTCATCTGCCTACAAAACGCTGGCCCTGGCGAGTTTGTCGATCGCAATTGCGGCATCGTCGTGCCCCTACAAGGATATCGTGACACCGTGCGGGGTTTGGCAGATGCTATCGGGCAATTGCACAGCGACAAGTCGCTACGTGGTCGTCTGCGCCTCGGAGCACGTGCTCGCTATGAGCATCATTTTCATTGGGATCGGCGCGGCGAAGCGCTCAGGGACATCTATCAAAACATCGGCGCATGAAAATCTATGCCTTCCATCTGCTCAACGATTTCAGTGGCAGCCCCAAGGTTCTCAGCCAATTGTGCAAGGGTTGGGCGGCACAAGGGAGCGATGTCACGGTTGTGACCTGCGATGGCCGTGAGGGCTTTCTATCAGGCATCGCCGGCGTGGCTTACCAGCATTATTGGTATCGTTGGCATGCTCATCCTTGGCGCAGGCTAGCGGCACTGTGCTGGAGTCAAATAAGCCTGATGGCCTTGATGTGGTCGCAGGTAAAACGAGACGACATCTTGTTTGTCAATACGCTTTTGCCCTTTGGGGCTGCATTGCTGGGGAAGCTCAAAGGGGCGCGGGTCGTTTATCATATCCATGAGACCAGCATGCGCCCGCGGCCATTGCGGTGGTTTCTGCAAGCGGTGATGCGCCTTTGTGCCCAGGAAGCCATCATGGTTTCTGACCATGTTGCCCAATGCACTCCCTGTGGCCATGTGCGCACACATGTGCTCCACAATGCCATTCCAAAGTCGTTTTTGGAGATTGCGCAGCAACGGTTTACCTACCGTACCAGTCGTAAGAATGTGCTGATGATCTGTTCGCTCAAGGTGTACAAAGGGATCGATGTTTTTGTAAACCTTGCAGCATCGCGGCCGCAATACGCTTTCAGGCTCGTGGTCAATGCCAACGAAGTGGAGATTGCAGCCTATTGGGAAGGTCAGGCATTACCCACCAACCTCCTTATCTTTCCTGTACAAGCCGATGTGCATCCATTTTACAGGTGGGCAGATGTGGTGCTCAATCTCTCGCTACCTGATCAATGGGTAGAAACCTTTGGACTGACGGCACTCGAAGCGATGGCCTATCGCTTGCCGGTGATTGTGCCTGCGGTGGGTGGGATTGCGGAGGTCGTGCAAAATGGCAGCCAGGGATTTCATGCCGACGCACGCGCCATGCCTGCGCTGCAACGCAAGCTCGACCTTATTTTGAGTGATCCCGAGATCTATGATGCGATGGCGCAGGCGGCCAAAGAGCGGGTGCTACAGTTCGGTGAGGCGGCTTTCTTGAGCGGATGTTGGAGCATCCTGCAAGGTACTGATCAAGCAAGTCATTCAAGGCAACAATTGCCTACGGCTCAGCCCGCTGGCAAGTTGGCGCTTGAAAATCAATCAGCTTCCGGTTCTCGGAAATAATTTCCAAAAAACGGAAATCAATCCGTCTTTGTTTTGCCTCAATCGGTTATCAATCATGTACTTAGTGTTTTGGCACGAAATAGGCATTGACCATTCTGAAAGCATATTTCAATAGAAAAAATGAAAACGAAAGTCGCAATCATCGGAACAGTCGGGCTACCAGCGAAGTATGGCGGCTTTGAAACATTGGCGGCGCAACTCGTTGCGCACTTGGGCACCGAATATGACCTCACGGTCTATTGCTCGGGTAGGCAATATCCCAAGGCCACCCGTCAGCGGCAAGCGGGCCATGCGAGATTGCGCTACATCCCCCTGCAAGCCAATGGGATACAGAGCGTATTGTACGATGCCATTTCCATTTTCACTGCGCTCTTTTATGCGGATGTCTTGCTCGTGCTGGGTGTCGCCGGCGCTTGGACATTTCCATGGATCAAACTCTTTACCTCCAAAAAGATCGTTGTCTCCATCGATGGCATCGAGTGGAAGCGCGACAAGTGGCACCAAACTGCCAAGTGGTTTCTGGCTTTTTCAGAATGGCTTGCAGTACGCTATTCCCATATCGACATTTCAGACAACGAATCGATACAAGACTATACCGCCAAGCGATATGGCACGCTGAGCCGCATCGTCGAGTATGGGGCCGACCATGTGCGGCCAGGTGCTCCGACCACTGCCGACAAGGCGCACTATCCTTTTCTTTGTTACCCTTATGCGATCAAAGTCTGCCGCATCGAACCCGAAAACAATGTCGATATGGTACTAGAGGCATTTTCGCAACTGCCGATGCACAAGCTCGTGCTCATCGGCAACTGGGCCAACAGTAGTTTTGGGAAGGAATTGCGTAACCGCTACGCAGCATTTCCCAATTTATACCTGCTAGACCCGATCTACGATCAACTACAGCTTGATGTCTTGCGCAGCAACGCCACGGTCTATGTACATGGGCATGCCGCTGGGGGCACCAACCCCTCCCTGATCGAGGCCATGTATTTGGGGCTACCGGTGATCGCTTTTGGCGTGAGCTATAACCGCACGACGACAGAGGGTAAGGCGATCTATTTCAACTGTGCGGCAACACTAAAGGCTCATATTGAGACGATTCCCTTGCAGCAGTTCCTCCAACAGGCACAAGTGATGCGCAGCATCGCTCAGCGCCGCTACACCTGGAAAGTCGTGACCGACCGTTTTCGCAGTCTCTTGCAGGAGGTATTGCAACCGACTTCCAAGTCCCTCGTGCCAGCAGGTCTAGCAGACGCCGGAGCCGTGCTTCAGGCGGCACAGGCAACACATTTGCAACAAAGTAGGGTCTTTTTTGAAAAATCAAATTCCGCACATCCATGAAACTCCTTGTCGAATTTACGATTGTAGCCCTTACCTCTTGGGTGCTATCCTTGGTATTGATTCCCGCCTTGCGTCATCTTGCGCTGCGTGTGAAATGGGTCGATCTACCCAATGCCCGCAAGGTACATACAGTCCCGATACCACTGGTCGGTGGCATCGGCATCTTCCTCGCGCTGGCCGCAGCGCTGCTCCTGAGCAGGTCCTTTTGGAGCGAAGTGTCTGGGGCACTGCCAGCGATGGGACTCTCGACGGTGATGTTGTTGATCGGGATGCTGGATGACAAATTTGACCTGCCGGCAATGTACCGATTGATCATCCAATTGTGCTGCGCCTATGCCTTGGCAGCGCTTGGGATTCGCATCGTGAGTTTGCATGGAGTATTTGGCATCTATGAGCTTCCTGCCATCGCTCAATACGTCGTGACGATCATTGTGGTCACGGGTGTCGTGAATGCCTTCAACTTGATGGATGGCATCGACGGATTGGCGGCAGGCCTCGCGATCTTGGGTTGCGCGACGTTTGCGGTCATCGCCTATTTGGTGGGTCAGTATGCACTGCTCATGCTTTTTGGGGGCTTGGTTGGCGGTTTGATTGGCTTTTTGAAGTTCAATTTGGGCAAGTCCAAGGTGTTTTTGGGCGATGGAGGATCGCTCATGCTTGGTTTTTTGTTGGCTGCCACTGCGATCATGTTGTTGCAGGCCATCCCGCAAGGTTTTATGGCGCAAAACCCGTTTGCATTGTGGCTCATTGCGGGCATTTTCTTCACGCCTGTGCTCGATGCATTACGTGTCTTTGCACGACGCATGCGCGATGGGTATTCCCCGATGCATGCCGATCGCAGCCATTTACATCACCTGGTTTTGATGTTGGGTCTCAATCACAAGCAATCTGCATTGGGTATTCACCTCATGACCATTTTGCTCTTGACCATGAGCGTCGCTTTGGCGCAATGGATACCAATGACACTGACCTTCCTCGCCGTGATGATCGTTTTTAGAATCATGAGCCGCATTTTGCTCTGGCAAAAAAACTACCGCGAATGGGAGGTAAAATTAAAAGAAATGGAAAGGGAGTAGTCCCCGAGTTGGTGGGTGTTTTTTTTGCTGATCTTGTTTGCAGGGGCGTAGGAGTGCGTCCCTGCGCTTTTTTGTGCCCTGTAAGCGTATCACTTTACCCTACGAGACGACAGCCTGCTTTCCATCTGCCCGCAGCACGGGCAGATGGGCAAAGTTGTTGCGAGGGTCGCAGGCATTGCTTGCGAGCAAACTCTTTCTGAGATTTGTGGTTGTTGGACACAGAAACTCCAACCCTTGATCTTGGAAGCGACAAAAACTGGCATTCTTCTCGTCAATCTCGGCACGCCCGACAGCCCTGCCACATCTGATGTGCGCAAGTATCTCGTGGAATTTCTCACTGACCCTCGTGTGATCGACATTCCTTATGTGCAACGTCAATTGCTCGTGAGGGGCATCATCGGTCCTTTTCGGGCACCCAAGTCTGGCAAAAGCTACAAGGAGATTTGGACAGACAAGGGCTCGCCGCTCATGTTTATTTCCGTGGAGCTACGTAATTTGATCGCGCAAGCACTTGGCGAAGACTACCAAGTGGAGTTGGCGATGCGCTACCAAAGTCCGTCGATTGCCAGCCAATTGGAGAAATTCAAGGGCAAATTCCTAAAGAAGATCCGCATTATTCCGCTTTTTCCGCACTATGCCTCGGCCTCCACTGGCTCGGTACATGAGGAGGTGATGCGTATCCTGTCCACGTGGCAGGCGATCCCGCAGGTTGAGTTTGTCAACAGCTACCCGACGGATGCCGGCCTCATCGCCGCCTTTGTCGCCCAGGGGCGCAAGCACGACCTGAGTACCTTTGACCATGTATTGTTTAGTTTTCATGGTCTGCCTGAACGTCAGTTGATTAAGGCCGATGAACACAACCATTGCTTGAAAGCAGACAATTGTTGCGCCACCTGGGGTGAGAAAAACCAATACTGCTACAGCGCCCAATGCCATGCGACTGCGGGGGCACTCGTGAAGGAATTTGGCCTGCAGCCCGGCCAATATACCATTACCTACCAGAGTCGCCTTGGCAAGACGCCCTGGAAAAAACCCTATACGAGCGAGGTCATCCATGAACTCGCCCTGCAAGGCAAAAAACGCATGCTCGTCTTTTGTCCTGCATTTGTCTCAGATTGCCTGGAAACGCTTTTTGAAATCCGAGAGGAATACAACGAGGAATTCAAACAGGCTGGCGGACAAGAACTCGTCTTGGTCGATGGTCTGAACACGCATCCCGTTTGGGTAGAGGCACTGGCATCGATTTGTCGGGGATAAATTGACGGGAGTGCTGGCCCGGAGATTTTGTGAAAGGCCACAAGTGCGCGTGTGGCCTTTCACAAAAGTTCTTCCATGGACCTTTTGATTGGTTTCAAGGCACCTGAATCACTTCGGCTTTCTGGGTTTCCAAATAGGGGAGCAGTCGCCCGCCCAGCGTGCGCAAGTGATGGGCGGGCACGCGTGGGTACAGGTGATGCTCCAAGTGATCGTTGAGTCCTCGCAAAATCCCCTTCATAGGAGGGGCATACGTCGATCACTTCGTCGCGCTCTATGTCTTCATCCAGTGCCTTGGCCCAGATAGGATTTCCGACGTCGTCGATTTTGAAAATGCCCCCATCTAGGTCACCCGATTCCAAGCGGCCAAAAAATACTAGCACAATGTTGTTCTTGTTGAAATTTCATGCCCTAGTTCACGTTCATCACTGAAATAGATTGGCGCATTGTGCCAATGACAATGTTGAGGAAGATGAGTCCGGAGGGCAACTTGGGCAGGTCCCAATCGAGTACTTGCACTTGCGGCGCAAGGTCCCGTTGCGCCAATACGCGCCCGTAGATGTCGGAGATTCTCAAGACAACGGGTTCGCTCGGCACTTGACCGAGGTCGATATGTAGGCGACCGATGCAAGGATTGGGGCCGCATTTTGCCAGGGTGGGCGCAACCACGTGATCGCTCCCCACCGTGGTACACAGCATGGTGGCCCCATCGAGCACGGGGTTGGGGACATAGGTCGTGGGTGCATAGATGACTGTACCGTTGAGCACCGTGGGACTCGGCGTCTCAAAGACGAGGGAGTGGCTCGTTGCATTCATGTTGAGCGGCACGGTGCTACAGAGGCCCTGGCCAGTGGAACCGTTCAATTTCGCCACGAAATAACCGACGTTGAGATCAAATCCTGTGGCATACACCATGCCATTTGGCGCCAAGGACAATCCGCCACCCATCATATTGGTCGCAGCATTTCCCTCCACTTGCCACTGGATATTGCCCAAAGCATCTGTTTTTACGAGCATCATCAAGACATTTGAAGAAATGCCCGTGAACATGAATCCGCCATCGCTCGTCTGCACGAGGCTGTGAGGAGTGAATGTGGTGGAGTCATCATAGACGGTGTATGCCAGGAGATTGCCTTGGGCATCCATCGTCGTCAGCGTGGTTTTGTGACCTGCGGGCAAGCGATTTTCGGTGGTGCCCAAGATGGCCATGCCGCCATTGGAGGTCGGGATCATGGCAGCCACTTCATCGCGTTCGGAGCCTTCATCGATCGTCTTGGCCCAGATAGGAGCGCCATTCTCATCAAATTTCAAGATGCCCCAATCGAGGTCTGGGATGCTGAGACGGGAATAGGCTGCAAAATAGCCGCCTCCCGTGGCTGGGACGACCTTCCAAAAGAAGCCGGTGAGCAATGTGCCTAGGTTGTCAAATTGTTTGAGCCACACCTCATTGCCTTGCCCGTCGAGCCTGATGGCATAGCGATGCAGGTTGCATTCGCCCCCACCTAGGAGTACGCCGCCGTCGTCTGGCGTGCGGCAAAGCCAATTGCTCTGGAGCCCGGAGTTGGGAAAAGTAATCCCTTTCTGCCATAGGAGCTGTCCAAATTCATCAAACTTGAAGACCAAGGTCGATTGCTGGTCGGTCGTCAAGGCGAGGATGACGATGGCGCGGTCAGAGGTTTGCGTAATGGAGGAGATCAGCCAAATATCTGGATCGTCCAAAGATTTGACCCACAGGACAGTGCCGTCTGGATCGACTTTGATCACGCGGTTGGGGTTGGTGGTGTAGGTGGCTACGCCACCGTCGGCAGTCGTGACGCATTCTTTGCCAAAGTTGAGGCTCGGTACGCCGACAGACCAAGTGGTTTGTGCAAGGATGGAAAGGGGAGAAAGGAGCAAGAAGGCATAGAAAAACAATTTTTTCATGGAAAACGGTGAAGGAAATAACAATCAGATGGTTATGAACAACGTCAGGACAATGCGTGGGAAATCATATCAAAGGTCAACAACCAGTAGGCCAAAGGCATATTTGCCAGCCATTGATCGGTGCGATTCAAGATGCATTTTCTTTTGTCGGCCAGACGCCTGCCGCTCACGAATGGTAGGTTTTGTATGCTCAGTGGTAGATAATTCGCCGTGAATCGGAAAATGGAATACTGTGCTCAAGGCAGTACGCCTTGGCGCACACAGTCGCATTAAAATGTTTGAGGGTTGGCATGCACGCTTCCCCCCAATAGCCCTCGATCTTTGCCAAATGCATCCCAATGCGCCCGAAATGGCATTGTACAAGCGGCAAAAAAAGATTGCGACCAGCCCAGGCCAGTCGCAATCTTCCGATGATCGTCGTCATCGGCCTATACTTTCATCAAGACTCAGTTTTTGAGGCGCTGTACCAGGATCGATCGCGTGGCTCCGTCTGCTTGCAAACGCAGCCAATAGGTGCCATTGGCGGTCGCAAGCAATGACCAATCCACAGCCCTTGTGCCGGCTGTAACTTGCCGCTCGGCGACGAGTCTGCCTTGCAGGTCATACAACTGCAAGCGGCCATCTGCTGCAAGTACCTCGCCGAGATCAATATGTATTTGGTCGGCAAATGGATTGGGGCTGCTGCGCAGCGTTTGCGGGGCCACTGCTGCCTCGGTGCCCACAAAACTGCAGACCGTGGTCGGTTGCGCATTGTCGTTGTGGTGCGGGTAGTTGATCGCCACCGCGGACGCGCTACCAGGGAAATTGCCAGACGTGATGGGGATCGTGGAAAGCACATAGGTCGATGGCGAGAGTTGAAGGGGACTCTCGCTGCAGAGGCCGAGTCCCGAGGCCGACCCCAGTTTGGCGACGGTGGCCTTGTGGTTGAAGTCAAACGCGCTGAGGTAAAACATGCCGCCACCTGCATTCGCGACGCCAAATCCCTCTTGGCTTCCACTGCTGCTTTCGAGCTTTTGCCATTGCACACCACCGAGGGCATCGGTCTTGATGATCATTGTTTCCAAGGAAAAGGTCGAGCCCGTGATCACAAAGCCACCGTCATCGGTCTGGGCGATGGCTTTGGGCTGCAATTGTTCGGTGTAGTCATAGACGCGGTACTTTTGGATGTTGCCGATTGCATCAAATGCGGTGAAGGTCATCTTGGTTTCATTGTTGGGGGCGGCATAGTTGGTGGTCGTGCCGAGTACGACCATGCCGCCAAAGGATGTGGCGACCGCATCTATCACTTCGTCGCGTTCAGTGCCTTCATCGACGGCTTTGGCCCAGAGTGGGAGGCCGCTGTCGTCTATTTTCAAGATGCCCCAATCGAGGTCACCCGATTCCAGGCGATTGAAGGTGGCGAAGTAGCCGCTGCCTGCTGCCTGCACCAAGCTTGGAAAATAACCTGTCGCTGCGGCTGTGAGCCCATAGTATTGTTGCTGCCAGAGGATGTCGCCATTCGCATCGCACCTGATCACATAAAACTGCATATCACATTCCCCGCCTCCGATCAAGAAGCCGCCATCGCCATGGGCAGGGCAGATCCAATGCACCGTGAGGTTTTGCCCCTGCGAATTGAACCGCTTTTGCCAGAGCAGGTTGCCGTTTTCATCCAGCTTCCAGACCAGACTTGCGGTCCAGTTGTCTTGCGAACCCACGGCGACAATCCCATTGTCTTCGGTTTCGGTGACGGCAATCAGGTATTGCAGGGCAGAAGTGTCGATCACAAACGACCACATCAAGGCGCCAGCAGCATCGAGTTTGGTGATTTTGTGTTCCAAAAAAGAGATGGCGACCACGCCGCCATCGGAGGTTGCGGTGCATTCAGCACCATAGCTGTTGCCCGGCATATCCATCATCCAGGTAGATTGGGTGAAAAGATAGGAAGGGAGCAAGGACAAGAAGAGCAAAAAGCAAAAACGATTCTTCATTGATAGAACATTGATAATTTCCCGAAAGATGATCAGGGGAATGCAACCTAGCAGATGAACAGGTCTCAATTGGGTAATTTGCAGGGCGATTGGTTCCCGTTCGCGCAACGGTGCTGATTCCATCTCATCGACAGGTGGGGGAGCGCCTCCCAAGAGGTTTGTCTGGCCTACCCAATCATCCAAAAATCTCCACTGCCAACCTGAAGGTATTGCAATGCGCCTCGACGATGTCACGGATTTGGACGCTGTAGCCACCGCCCATCGAGATTGCCATAGGAATCTCGGTCTTCCGCATGGTTTCCAAAACGATGCGGTCG
>JANORP010000432.1:0-15655 GCA_031415375.1 Bacteroidota bacterium
CTGCGGTAGCGGTCGATCCAGCCCTGGGCACTAGGCCCGCTGATGTTGGCATAGACTTCGACTGCGGTGCGCACCCCAAAATAGGCCTTGTATTCCGTTGTGCTGCCATCATAAACCATCGCGCCACCCTCGGCCATGAAGATTACCGCATCCATGTATTCCAGGTCTTCGGGCTTGTGGGTGACCATCACGACGGTCGTCCCTTTTTGTGCGAGCTCTTGGAGGATTTTGAGAAATTCCTCAATCGTCTGAGGGTCGAGCGGAGAGGTAGGCTCGTCCAAAAAGAGGATCAAAGGGTCGGTGAGCAATTCTACCGCGATCGATACGCGCTTGCGTTGCCCGCCGCTGATCTTGGCAATGGGACTGCTGCGAATGTGGGCGATGCGCAGCCGACCCAGCACCTCGGTGATCTTGGCCTCAATTTGCGGCCTTGTCGGTTGCTCCATGCGCAGTTGGGCTGCAAAAAACAAAGATTGCTCGACCGTGAGTTCCTTGTGTACAATATCATCTTGCGGCACATAGCCGATCAGCGTTTTGAGAAAGGCATAGTTTTGCACCAATTCCAGATTGTGCAGATACACCTTGCCAGTCGTCGCGGGTGCCTCTCCCGTGAGGCATTTGAGGACGGTGGATTTGCCACAACCCGATGGCCCCATGATCGCCACTAGTTTGCCTGCAGGAATCTCCATTGTCGTCTCGCGCAGTCCGATTTTGCCATTGGGGAAGATCTTTTGGATGCCTTCTGTGCGGATGGCGATCTCGCCGCTGAGGTTGCGGGCGCCACCTTCTAGACTCAGTATGCTGCGCCCGATGATGATCTTGTCATGGGGCTGCACGGGCAGATTGCCATGAACGCGCTGCCCGTTGAGAAAGGTGCCATTGGTGCTGCCCAGGTCGATCACCACGATGCGGCCATCGGGCAGTTTGCGCAATCTGGCGTGCACGCGGCTCACCAATGCGCTGTCGATCACCACATCACATTCGCTGCTGCGCCCGATGCTGATCTCGGGTTTGTGCATCAGCAAGGCCATCAGGCTTTGCGTCGCATGAGGCAGCTGAGGTGGAGGCGTCGCGGCTGCCTCGGCAGCCAAGCCAAGCTGTACGCTGCCGGCTTGCGCATTCCCAAAGGCCACTTGGTCACCGGGCCCGAATGCCCGAGGCACATGCGCCTCGATGCGGTGGCCATTGATCCAGGTGCCGTTGGTGCTGTTGTGGTCCACGACCACGCAAGCGTCTGCGCCATTCCACATCACCTGTGCATGCACCCGCGACACAAGTGCGTCTGCGAGCGCGACATCGACTTGCCCTGATTTGCTGCCGATCGTGAGTACGCGTGGCTGCCCCGACAAGAGTTCGAAACTGCTTACTTTTTGGTAACGCTGGAAGAATGTCAGGATTTTTGTCGAACTTTTCATCTCGTTTGAACGAAGTATCAGAACTGAATAATGATAAATTGCCCGCAGTTTTCCAAATTTCTTTTGCTCATGCCTTTGCTGCTGTTGGGTTGTGACAAGGTGCGGGATACCCTTTCGACAGCTAATGATGCGGAATCAGGCGTGGTATTTACAGTTTGTGATCCCAAGGATTACAAACTGGATTGCATGAAGGATGAAAAGACGGCCACGAGCGACAATTTACTCGATGTCTTGGGCGGGATGAAAGACGCTGTCGTCACGGCAACCGCAGATCCTATCAGCGACGCCCGACAGGATGAATATGGCGAACACTCGCGCACAGAAATCGAAAAGGAGTTTCAGGTGATCCAAGGACACCCTGAGCATGAGATGTTGCAAGGCATATTGCGCAAGCTGCTTCAGCAGCGCGTGCACCCGAGCGACATCCGATACAATATTTATGTGATCCGCTCCGAAATGGTGAATGCATTCACTGTTGGCGGAGAGATCTATGTCACCAATTCCTTACTTTCCAGTGCGGAAAGCAAGGATGAGATCGCTTGCGTGATCGGTCACGAAATCGGCCACAACGAATTGGGACATATTGCGAAAAAATTGAAGGAGGTGGAATTGGCACAAGGGATCCTCGGCGAGGAGACAGGTGCTGCGGTGGCCAATTTTATCGGTTTGCTCACCATTGGGTTCAATCAAAGGAGTGAGGCCGAGTCAGATTTGTATGGCATCGATCTCGCTTTGTCGGCGGGTTATGACGCCTGTCGCGGCATCGATTTTTGGAAGCGCATGGCGCATTTGGAAGGCGAGGCAAATGACGTGGACAATTTCACGCGCAGTCATCCCTACTCAACCCGTCGCGCCAACTGTTATCGCACGCATATTGCTGATTACCATAAATATACCTGTGCAAATTGAAGACATCAGCAGCTTTGGAATTTGGCCACACGACGATTTCGGATTTAGAGTGCGTGGCAAGCTTTTGGAGCGATAGAAACAAGGATCAATGAAGCAGAAGATTAAATGGATTGTGGGTCTCATTGCGTTGACAATCATTGCATTGGTGGCCATATTGGGATTGACCTTCAAACTCCCGGAGTTTGCGGGCATCGAGGAGATCAAGGTCGAAGGCATGGAAGGCAAAAAGGTTGCGGCCACCATCCGTGCCAAGATCTACAACCCCAATTTTTATGCATTGGGTGCACGCAAACTCGATTACATCGTCATGTATCACGATACGATTATCGGCAAGGGAAATTTGCCCCAAGGACTCTCCTTGGAGGGGGGTGATACCACGCGATTACAATTGCCGATCAAAATGGAACTGGAAGGGATATTTGCCGTGTACAAATCCATGTTGGGCAAGCCCAAATGCAAGCTCGACATTCACCTGGAAGGTGCATTTACCTTTCTCAATTACCATAAAGGACTCGACCTCAGCACAGAAATCGCGCCCGAGAAATTCATCCAAGACATCCTCGGAAACTCGCTCGGCAGTGACGAATTGCACTTGGAGGAAATGAAGTGGGAATCTACCAAGCTCACGAATTCTGAATTCAGTTTCGTCTCCGTCGTCAAAAACCCACTCGACATTCCCCTCGATCTCAAGCAGCTCGATCTCAAGCTTTACAACGAGGGCAGCAGCAGCCTTGCTGGCGAATGGAAGCTCTCAAAACCGACGCCACTCCAACCGCAATATAGCACGCGCATTCCCGGCAGCATCCAAATCAATCACCTCAGCGCAGGGGTTGGTGTAGTGACCACGATCTTCACTGGCGAGCTGCGCCTCAACGCCAAAGGCACCATGATCTTGCAGCTCGCAAACCTGCCTTTTGAGATTCCAATTGTAGGCATCGTGGTGATCGATCCCAAAAGCGGAAAAGGGAGGTGGGAATGAATGCGGAGAGCGCATTCGCTCGTGCAACCGAGCCTGTGAAAGGTACGCGGGGGTGCACGACAAATTCAGCACCTGTTCGTCGGCGCACCCCACAACAACGCTGTGGGCCGACGAACGAACATTTTGATCAATGATTCGGCGTCGCCGAATCATTGCTTGGCGGCAAATATCGTTCGTCGGCCCTCAAACTTGGCTTTGGGGCCGCGCCCGCCTGTGGAGGGAGGGCCAACGAACAACGTAATTCCTGCGCTTGCTCCCGCTCTTTGAGCGGGAGCGTACACCCATACGCGGCGACCTGCGCCTGCTTCCCAACTATTGCCTACCTTTGACGTCTAAATATTCAAGCCAATGCAACCGGATTCCATCATCCAAAATTATCGTCTCCTTTCCAAGCTTGGAGAGGGCGGCATGGGCGAGGTGTGGCTCGCCCAACACGTCTCGATCGACCGCAAGGTCGCGATCAAGATCTTGCATGGCCATTTCAGCCGCAACGAAAGCCTCAGAGCGCGTTTCCGCAACGAGGCCATGACCCTGTCGAGGCTACAGCATCCCAATATCGTTTCGTTTTACGATTTCATCGAGGCTGCCGACCACGCCTGTCTTGTGATGGAGTATGTGCAAGGGCGCAACCTTGACGACATCATCCGCAAGGAGACGGGGCCGATGCCCAACGAACTGCTTAGCAGTGTGTTTCGGCAGATATTGCTAGCATTTGACCATGCACACCGCGCGGGGGTGGTACACCGCGACATCAAACCGAGCAATTTCATGCTCACCGACGAGGGCGTGCTCAAGGTTCTGGACTTTGGCATCGCCAAGCTGCTAGAAGACGATCATCACCTCACGCGCACGGGCACCCGCATGGGTACCACATTTTATATGAGCCCTGAGCAAGTCAATGGCGGGCAAATCGACATGCGATCAGACATCTATTCTTTGGGTGTCACGCTCTTTGTATTGGCGACTGGCAAGAATCCCTACGAAGGTGAGACTGTCGAGTTCAAGGTCTATAACCGTATTGTACACGAACCATTGCCACCTGCGCGCAGCATCTATCCCGGCATCCCCGAGACCGTGGAGCGCTTGATCAACAAGGCCACGGCCAAGGATCCTGCCCATCGTTTTCAAAATTGCGGTGAGTTTTTGATCGGTGCCGGGGTCACAGGACATGCGCCCTATCCTGTGGTCCAGCCCCATGGTTCCATCCTTCCTTTGAACGCGTTCAAGAGTTTACGCAGGTTTACCACGGTGGCCCCCGTGGTGAGCGTATTATTGTGTTGGATCCCGGCGACGGGTAACGGCTTTGAATTGGGGAGTTTACCCATCATTGCGACATTGGCCTCCATTGTGGTCGCAGCAGCAAGTGTGGCTGTGCGGCGAGGCAAGTCTTGGGGCAAATGGGGAATGCGTATCGGCTTGAGCATTTATGCTTTGGGCTGCTTGGGGGCGATCATCGTGCCTGGAACAAGCTCGGTAAGCTTCTCGAGTAGGACCTCAACCACCTGGAATGGCATCACGCATACCTACCAAAGCGCTTCCAATGACAACTGGCTTTCGGTCATACTTTGCAGTTTGGCATTGGGATATGCCATTTGGGGACTCACAGTGGTATTCTCCAAGAAAAATCAACCGTATTTGGATACTTTGCAGTGAGCGCATGGGAGGGCCCCGCACCCATCCAAGTGAATTTTCTGCAAAAATCGACAGCCAATTAGTCGCCGTCTTGCATAACGCACGATTATTGACTTGTTTCACAGATGCATCCTGACAAAATCATCCAAAACTATCGCCTTGTGAGTTTCTTGGGCGATGGCGGCATGGGGCAAGTATGGCTCGCGGAGCATACGCCGCTAGGGCGCAAAGTCGCGATCAAGAGCCTGCACCCGCAGTTTGCGCGCAATGAGGGCATACGCATCAGGTTCCGGCAGGAGGCAGCTACACTTGCCCAATTGCAGCATTCAAGTATCGTCGCCCTTTATGACTATATCGAAGATGGGGAAGGTGCTTATTTGGTGATGGAGTTTGTGAATGGTTTGCCTTTGGACGAATACATTCGAGACGTTTCGGGGCCGATTCCAGACTTGCAGCTGCGTGAACTATTTGGTCAGATTTTAGAAGGCTTCGTCTATGCACATAGCATGCGTATTGTTCACCGTGACATCAAGCCGAGCAACTTCCTCGTGACCAAAGAAGGAAAAATCAAGATTTTGGACTTCGGAATCGCCAAAATCCTAGGGGATGGCGATCGCAAGCTCACAAAGACCGGAGTCAATGTAGGTACGGTATTGTACATGAGTCCTGAACAGGTCAAAGGAGATATCGTCGATCAACGGAGTGATATTTATTCATTGGGTGTGACGCTTTTTCAGATGGTCACCGGACGCAGCCCCTATTCGATGGAAACAACCGAATTTTATGTTTACGACCATATTGTAAATCACCCGCTACCGCCAGTATCTGAATTTTATCCTGGTGCCAATGAAGGCCACGAATCAATCATTTACAAGGCCACGCAAAAGCTGCCCGAAGATCGTTTTCAGTCTGTATCAATTTTTTGGAGTGCTTTTTTAGAAAATCCCCTCCAAAGCACCGCTTCTGTCGGAAATTCCACTTCGGTGAAGGCGACCAATTCTGCCACCTCAAAATCAGGCGAAAAACGGCAGCCATCTTTGGGGCCATCCAAAGACAAAGCGATTGCTGATGCTCGTAAGTCGAATGATCATCAAGCAGTACGAGAGGCGTTGCCCAAGAAGCGTCGCAGCCTTGTTCCTTGGATCGCAGCGTTGAGCTTGGTGCTGTTGTGCGGCGTGGCGCTTTGGTTTTTTATGAATTTGAACAATGAGCGGCACCGTGAGGAACAGTTGCTGTCTGCTGCAATAGAAAGCGACAAGCGAGAACTCGAAGAAAAGCAACAAAATCTAGATGAGCGGGAACGTCGGCAAGAGGAGATCGACCTCAAACAAAAGGCTGATAAGCAACAACTTGAAAATGAGAAGAAGCAAACCAGAATGAATTTCAGAAATTACATCACCACCTCGCGAAGCGGATATTCGGCGGACTTCTTTGGCGGAATTACAGGTCTCTATATTACGGTACAAAACGATACGAAATTTAAGCTTGACCTCGTCGAGGTCGATGTAAGCTATATCAAGGAGAATGGTCAGGTTTATATGGTGAACACAGTACAATTTCCACGTCTAGGGGCGCAAAGCTATCAGAAAGTGAAGGCCCCTGACAGTGATCGCGGTACAAGTGTCGAATATTATATTCGTTCAATCTCTTCGGCCGCATTGGACTTTTGCTACGACGCTTTTGAAGAATTTGAAGGTGAGGATGAATTGACTTACCAAGTTCCAGAAGACCCGTACCGATGCCAATGAGAATACAACTAACCTTTTTTCATTTTTCAAATTGAAATGCGATGAAAATCTATTTGATTGGTCGTTCTCAGGACAATGACATCGTGATCGATGATCCAAATGTATCGAAACACCATGCCCAACTCCACATTGATGGCGATCGGATTGCCATCAACGATTTGAATTCCACCAACGGAACCTCGATCAATGGCGTGAAGATTCAAGGAAAACGATTTCTGGAGCCTTATGACGTCGTTCAGTTGGGTACGGCTTATTTGAAGTGGCAAAACTACATTCCGGAGAAGCCCGCTGCTGCGGCTCCCGTTCCAGCGCCTGCACCCATTGCTCCACAAGTCATCGAAACGAGGACGGTCATCAAAGAGATTCGCGAGGTGCCTGTGAAAAACGAGTCCTCGTGGCTGGCTAGAACGCTGGTGATAGGTTTGATCCTATTGGCGATCCCCACGATTGGTTATGTGATCCTCAGGTCTTCGGGGCATAGTATGGAAGCAATGCTGCATTTAGCAAATACGATAGATTTGCAGGTAGAGTGCTCAGAAGTTGCAAATCTTCTGATTATGTCTGAAGTCACGGCAATTGTAAGCAATCGTTCCGATCGGGTTCATGACAATGTCACTTTGAAAATCACTGGATTCGATAAATTTGGAAGCCAAATCATCGAGAAAATCGTCAATTATGATGTTGCGATTGGAGCACAATCAGCATTGCCAAAGTTGGTTTCATTGCCTGCAAAGGTGAAAAGCTGCCGTTGCGAAGTCATCAATTCTAATCCGAGATGATTTTCTACAATGTTTCAAATAGTTGATGAGCTTCTGGACTAAAAACGATTTCCAGCGTGCACTTTGTGTTTGGGTATTGCCAAGATTTTTCAATTGAATCAATCTCGCCATCCATCGTACCAAAACGAGCAATCGATCTATGGACTCGCAGCGTTCAATCCGCCTCAAGGTTTGGGCTTGGTCATCAAAAAATTGGCAATAAATCCGTTGTAAAATTGCTATATTCACGTGTTTATTGGCATATTTCACCATCTTTCGTCTAAATGCATCCTGACAAAATCATTCAAAACTATCGCCTTGTGAGTTTCTTGGGCGATGGCGGCATGGGCCAAGTGTGGCTCGCCGAGCATACGTTGCTAGGGCGCAAGGTCGCGATCAAGAGCCTGCACCCGCAGTTTGCGCGCAACGAGGGCATTCGGGCCCGCTTCAAGCAAGAGGCAGCTACGCTTGCGCACTTGCAGCACCCAGGCATCGTGGGCATGCACGACTACATCGAGGACGGGGAGGGCGCCTACCTCGTGATGGAATATGTCGATGGCATGCCGCTCGACGATTACATTCAGCGCAATTCTGGACCCATTCCCACGCCACAGCTGCGCGGACTGTTCGGGCAGATTTTGGACGGCTTCAGCTATGCCCATGCACAGATGATTGTGCACCGCGACATCAAACCCAGTAATTTTTTGGTAACCAAGGGTGGTATTGTCAAGATATTGGATTTTGGCATCGCCAAGATCCTCACCGATGGAGAGCGTAAACTCACCAAGACGGGCACCCATCTTGGCACCGTCCTCTACATGAGTCCCGAGCAAGTGCGCGGTGAAATCATCGATCAGCGCAGCGATATCTATGCCCTCGGCGTCACGTTGTTTCAGATGGCTACTGGGCAGTGCCCCTATGCCAGTGACACCTCCGAATTTCATGTCTATGACCAGATCGTCAATCATCCACTCCCTGCAGCCGCTTCACGTTATCCTGGTGTGACGCCCGACATCGAGGCGCTGATTCAAAAAGCCACCCAAAAGCAACCGAGCCACCGTTTCCAGACCTGCATCGAATTCAAAAATGCCCTTATGGCCGAGGAAAAGGTAGTGACGCCTCCCAAGCCCAAGGAGTTGGCGCAAACAGTGGTCGATGTGCAAGCGATGCCGCCCGCACAACCGCCGGCACCCGTGCCAGCGCAAGTTCAAAATCAGCCCCCTGCGGCTCCACCTACACCCAAGAAAAAGGGCTTCCCCATCTGGGCAGCAGTCGGCGGATTGGTGGTATTGGCTTTGGTAGCAGTCGTGATTGTCGTGTCTTTGGGTAAAATGGGAGGGGGGAACAACGGCAATTCCGAAAACTCTGCGACCGGAACTTCGGATGCATTGGAGCGCTCACCCAAGGAAACAGTGCAAGCTTTTTACGATTACTTGGGCAGCCAACAGTACCGCGAGGCTTATGACCTTGCTGACAACCCCAGTTGGCCTACTTATTCGGGCTTTAGTTCGCCTAGCAAGGGTTTTGGCTGCGTCGATCGCAGCAATGTCTCCTATGTCGAGGAGCAGAAAAACGACGGAGCTACCGCCACGGTCGAGGCAGAAGCTTACATGAGCGACCCCTGCAACGGCAGTCACACCTACAGGTTCAAATACACCCTCAAAATGCGTGGCATTCTGTGGAAAATCACCCACAGCAAGTGCTTGAATTGTTGAGCTAGTAAACCCGACCGTTGCTCTTTCCTTGGATGAAAATGTTAGGAGGGTTGCATTCTCTCAGGAATTCGGGGCAAGGACATTGCCCGCTTCATCTACGGTGCCTGTATAATCTGTGCGTGCCTGCGATGGCATCCGAAATGTGAGGCAGGTGCGACCGTCAAAATTGCTGATTGCGAGGTCGCCCCTTGAAATGATGTTCATTCCCACCGAGGCTTCAAATTTGTTTTGAAGCGCCGGCACTTCAGTCACTGAAAGATTGATCGAGACGTTGTGTGGAAGGTGAAAACAAACCTTATATACATTTTGAATGACCTCTCCTGAAGCTGTCAGCACTCTCAATTTCGAGAAGGGAATCAATCCAAGCTCTTGGACAGCCTTGGCTGTTATACAAGATCCCGATGCGCCAGTGTCCCAAATCGCAAGAGTTTCCAGCGTTTGCAGTGGGATATTATTGTCGGGCAGAAGTTCCTTCGAAACTCCCAGTTTCGTATGCAATACCGTTGCAATACGATCAAAAAGTACCGTAAAAGTGGCGAATTTTTCCAAGTTTCAATGCAAAATTACATTTGTCATAAAGGTCTGGGTATAGCTGTCGGGCCCAGGAATACAATGCTGGATTAAGAATGTACCCAGTTGAAAGTTCTCCAAAGCAGCTCGATACGCGATTTCCTCCGAATCAAAATACCCAAACACAGTATGCCCGACCACCACGACATACTTGTCATAGTGCTCGGCAGACCACTTGTCCTGATTTTCCAAGAAAAATGCAAATTCCAAGTCTAGCATGTTTCAAATATACGCCGACCAGCGCTCATTCCCCAAGCCCATCCCATCAAAAAAATCCATATTTTCGCAGGCTATGAGCTTGCAGCCGGGTAAAATCATCCAAAACTATCGCCTCGTGCGCTTTCTCGGCGACGGGGGCATGGGATCTGTATGGCTCGCCGAGCATACGCTGCTGCGCCGACAAGTCGCCGTGAAAAGCCTCCACGGCCAATTGCTGCGCAACCAAGGCATTAGAGAGCGCTTCAAAAACGAGGCAGCCACCCTTGCGCACCTGCAACATGAGCGCATCGTGGCATTGCACGACTACATCGAGGACGACGAGGGCGCCTACCTCGTGATGGAATTTGTCGATGGTCTCCCGCTCGATGAGTACATCCGCGAAGTCTCGGGGCCTATCCCCGAGGGGCAGTTGCGCGACCTGTTTGGGCAGATCTTGGAGGGGTTTGTCTATGCCCATGGCAAGCGCGTGGTGCACCGCGACATCAAGCCCGGCAATTTCCTCATCACCCCCGATGGCCAAGTCAAGATTTTGGACTTTGGCATTGCCAAGATCCTCGGCGACAGCGACCGCAAGCTTACCAAGACCGGCACCAATATGGGCACCGTCCTGTACATGAGTCCCGAGCAGGTCAAGGGGCAAGTTGTCGATCAGCGCAGCGATATCTATGCGCTCGGCGTCACGCTCTTTCAGATGGCGACGGGGAGCAATCCCTACTCAGCCGACATGACTGAGTTTTACGTCTATGACCAGATTGTAAACCATCCGCTGCCGCCAGCCCACGAATTTTACCCTGGTGCAACACCTGAAACCGAGGCGCTCATCGCCAAGGCGACCGCCAAGGACCCTGCCGATAGATTTCAAGATGTCGGCGCATTTTTGGATGCCCTTCAAAATGGAATGGAACTCGAACCGTCGGCGCGCGAGGGCAAGCATGTGCTTGAGGAACAACCCGAGCTTGTAGCGGCACCACAAGCAAAGGTCGTCATGCCCACCGATGCAGCGATCATACCTGAACCGATCGTGCCCGTTGCAGACGCAGAGGCAGCACCTGCGACCGTTATCGCGCAAGCAAGCCTGCCGCCGCGCGCACCCAAGCGTAAGCGCAGGGTTTGGCCATGGATATTGATGCTCTTCCTGTTGGGTGGAGCAAGCGTCGGGATCTATTATGGGTGGCCACATTTACAGGCAAAACCCAAGAAAATGTGGGTCGTCCCAGAGGATATGCACCTCTGGAAAAAAGCCCAGGTCGATTCAGGTGATTTGGGAAAAATCCCTTTTGGGACAGAAGTGACCATGCTGGAATCTGCAGCCAATGGATGGGAAAAAATCGAATGGAATTCCAAAAAAGGGTATGTCAATGGTTATTACTTGGTGCCGTTTGAGGAATTTGAGGTGATTAAGTTTGCCATGAACGAGGGCATGAAAAAATGGCTGGACAAGTCCTATTTGCGCATCTCGCTGGCGCAATATTTTCATGACGAAAGGTTGAAGGCAAATTTACCGCCCAAGGCATTTGAGGCGGTGTATGGGGAGGCGATTGGCGACAATGAGCTTTGGACTGCAGCCGCAAAATCAGGCGACAGCGAATACAATACAGTCATCAAAGGCCTGCAATTGGAAGATGACAAATATGCCAAGGATGGCCGCCAATTGGACAATGTGGTGATTTTGGAAGGCAGGTCCAAGCGTGGGATTCAACGTAGATTGGTGGCCTTCAAGCATGAAAAAAACGGCGAGCGGTATGACAGTGAGGTCTTGGCGACACAAGACATCAGTGCTTACAAGGATTTTGAAATCCGAATCGCAACCCTAGACAAGTTGTTTATCTATGAATTTGAAGGAAAGGCAGACATTGAAACTAGAGCCCGCAAGGGACAGTTCCCCATTCTGCTAGCCGATCCTAAAAACGGCGCAGAGGCTTTCCTGCTTGTGCTGAAGCCGAGTGGGAAGTTTGAGGAAATCGAGATCTCGCTCGCTCCCATGATCTTCCATGGCTATGACCGATAAAGATGATTTTCCAGCGAAATGCTTATCTTTGCATGCTGAGTGCGGCCAGGAAAAATACAAATTGTCGCCAGTGGATACACGCGCTTTCGATGACCGTCGCAATGGCAAGATGACCTTCCACACGTCGATCATTCATTCACATTCTCCCAAAAAGTAATCATCCATTATTGCTCATCGTAGTTGCAGCCCGACAAAATCATCCAAAACTACAAGGTCTCCCACCTGCTCGGCAGTGGGGGCATGGGTGAAGTATGGGCGGGCACGCATTTGTATATGGACCGCAAGGTTGCGATCAAGGCCCTGCACCCTGGCTTGGTGAGCAATGCCGAGATCAGGGCACGCTTCAAAAATGAAGCAGTGACCATGTCGCAGCTGGACCATCCCAATATCGTGCGCCTCTATGACTACATCGAGGAGACCGACGGGATTTATCTGGTGATGGAATTTGTCGATGGCGATCCCATGGACCAATACATCTTGCGCAAGAGTGGCCCGATCCCAGAGGCATCGGCGACCCGCCTCTTTGAACAAATATTGCTGGGGTTGCAATATGCCCATAGCAAGGGTGTGGTGCACCGCGACATCAAGCCCAGCAACTTCATGATCACACCGCATCATCAAGTCAAGATCCTAGATTTTGGGATTGCAAAGCTGCTGGAGAACCTTGGCGGGCAGCGCACCAAGACCGGCTCACGCATCGGCACGGTCCTATACATGAGTCCCGAGCAGGTCCAGGGCCAAGAAGTCGATGCCCGTAGCGACATCTATGCCCTCGGCGTGACCCTCTTCCAGATGCTCACCGGCCAATGTCCCTATTCCAACCAAGCCACGGAATATGACATCTATCAGCGGATTGTGAATGAGCCACTGCCACGTGCAGTATCTTTCTATCCTGCCGTTTCCAGCAAGATGCAGGCGCTCATCGACCGCGCGACCGCCAAGCAGCCGCGCAATCGCTTCCAAACCTGCGCCGAGTTTCATGCAGCCCTCCAAGGGCAGCATGTCCCAGCACCCAATGAGACGCCCATTGCACCCAGCAGACCTGCATCGGCTGCTGCTGCACCCGCAGGGGCCAAAAGACGTGGGCGCAGGCTCGCCAAGTGGATTTTGTGGCTCCTGATCTTGGGGAGCCTGGGGGCCACAGGGTATATCTGGGGATTGCCCATCCTCCAAAAAGAACTCCAAGAGCGCCTCGACCGAGGCCCAAAGGCCGTCGCGAAGGACTTTCTCACCGCCATCGAGATGGGCGATTCCACGGCCGCCTACGCCTTGGCAGACGACCAATGCAAGCTGTATGTGGAGTACCTCATCGTCTTGCGACCAGATGGAAGAGGCCGCAAAATTGAAATCCTCAACGAAAAAACCCAAGCCACAAAATCCACCGTGGAGTACCGCTATCGCGGCGAGCCCAATGTAAATCCGCTCCATTTGCGCATGCACCGAGGCGTTTGGAAGGTCGATTGCCGCAAGACAGACGAGCGTTAGGCAGCTGCTTGCGGCATTGCACGTTACAACATTCGCCCAAATCACTATCTTTGTTTCATACAGCAAGAATGCAAGAATGAAACTCCTCCACATCGGTCGCGCGACCACCAATGACATCGTCGTTTCTGACCAGACGGTCTCCCGCCAGCATGCACAGCTCATCGTCGATGACCTTGGCCAGGCCACCCTCATCGACTTGGGCTCCGCAAATGGTACCTTTGTCAACGGCAAGCGCCTCACCGATCCACGCCGATTGGATCCCTCAGACATCGTGAAGGTGGGCGAGTACCTACTGCTATGGCGCAATTACCTGCACGATGCGCCAGCGACGCCTGTGCCAGCGCATGCGCAGACACAAGCGCAAGCACCTGCACAAGCGCCTTCACAACCTGCCCCGCAGGAGTACGCAGCCATGCCGGCAGACGCCCCCGATGCGGCGCGCAAGCAACTGCCATGGAAGTGGATCGGCATCGGCGGTGGCGCGATCCTGGTCATTCTCATCTTGATCATGGTGCTCACCACAGGCGGAGGCAACAAGGCGCTCGATGGCAAGTGGCAAGACAAGGAAGAACCCGAAATGTGGATCAATTTTGGCCCCAACGGCAAATACACGGAGGGTTTTAAGAACTCAGTCACCTATGACAGCGCCACTTGGAAGGCCATGGGTATCGACCGGGTCCTGATCGAAAAAGGCACCTTGGAGATCTCCCGCACCTATAAGTTCGAAGGCGACGATCTCAGAATCACCCAAGCTGGCCGCGTCACGGTCTATGAGCGGGCCGAGAAATAGGCTCAGCTGCCCTTCGCCCAAAGACAGCATCTTGCAGATAGATCTGCAAGCTGCTGTCTTTGGTACTTTGGAGCCTGGCGGATGTGCTACTTGGCCGTTCGTCCTTGGAAACTGCCACTTGGTACTTTGAGGGATCTGCTGCTTGGCTATTCGTCCTCTGAAACTGCCACTTGGTACTTTGGCGGATGTGCTGCTTGGCCGTTCGTCCTTGCAAACTGTCACTTGGCACTTTGGAGCTTGGCGGATGTGCTGCTTGGCCATTCGTCCTCTGAAACTGCCCGTTCGTCCTCTGTGGTGTCACTTGGGATTCCATGTAGCAGACGATGGGAGGGTGATCTGGTCCAATGAAATCAATGAAATAGCCATTTTAATCCATTGAGGGCACTTTTTGTTACGGGAAAGCCATTGCCACGACGGAATCTGTTTTGGCCGTTCGTCCTGAAAACTGCCAATTCTGAATTTGGGACGGTAGGGGCGTAGGTATGGAGACCTGATTTTCTCCAATTTGTCCGCCAAAGCAATGCATTTGGGTGCTTGGGGATCCTAAAATCATCCCCTAGGACTTGGAATAGCCATTTATGGCCTCGCCGCCGACTGCTATTGCCCTCCAATAGCATTTTTCAAAAAAATCTAGTGCGGGGTCATAAAAGACCCCGATTTTGCCCATTTTTCGCGAAAAAAAAGTAGCGAATTCTGCCCGTTCGTACATCCAGACTGCCACTTCGTCCTCCAGAACTGCCCGTTAGTACATTGGTGCCATTTCGCCTTTTTCGGCGACTTATCTTTGTCCCAGAGCATTGAAGGAATTGTGACGAGGGATGGATCTTTGACAAGGCGGGCAAAATTTGACAGTGGAAACTGACAGTGGCGTCAGTCATGAAAATGATCCATTTTGGAAACCCTTTTCCTACATGAGAGGGGGGCGATAGACGGTTTCGACCGAGCAGTCGTTTCCCAACCATGCAGACGCGAGCCATACAAGCAAAATCGATGCGTACCAAATCTTACAATGGCACTGACCTAGCGGGCAACAACAAGGCAGATGAAAACAGCTGACCCAGCAGGCAACAACAAGGCAGATGAAAACAGCTGACCCAGCAGGCAATGAAAAGGCAGACGAAAGCAACTGACCCAGCAGGCAATGAAAAAGCAGACGAAAGCAACTGACCCAGCAGGCAATGAAAAAGCAGACGAAGGCAACTGACCCAGCAGGCAATGAAAAAGCAGACGAAGGCAACTGACCCAGCAGGTAATGAAAAGGCAAACAATCTTGGAGGCCAGACAGACGATTTTGGGGAGCCAAGCAGACGATTTTGGGGAGCCAAGCAGACGATTTTGGGGAGCCAGACAGACGATTTTGGGGAGCCAGACAGACGATTTTGGGGAGCCAGACAGACGATTTTGGGGAGCCAAGCAGACGATTTTGG
>JANORP010000433.1:0-63984 GCA_031415375.1 Bacteroidota bacterium
CCCCACAACCGCCGGGCAAACCCTTGGGCGGGCCCCCCCCCGGTCTGGGGGGGCGCCCCGACGAACGGTTCATCAATCAATCGAGCGATTTTCATGCGATCGCCCTAGCAGTGCTCGTTAAGGCCCATGCGTCATCGTCGATTTTCAAGTATATTCGCCTTCTATGCACAGGCTCACCCATTGGCTACGTGACGGATCGCTGCTGTTTTTCCTGCTGCCGGCGGTTTATTTCTTGCTGTATGGCTTTCATGGCTTTGCGGATACAGACCAAGGCTTTGTGCCAGCGCTCGCTTGGCGCGTGCTGAGCGGTCAAGTCCCCTATCTGGATTTTTGCTACGTGCGCCCGCCTCTCACGCCTTACCTACATGCAGTGGAGCTCGCGCTGTGGCCCAAGACGCTGGAAATGATCGGAATGCGGGTGGATTTTTACCTGATGCTTTGGGCGTCGGTCTATTGGGGTATGCGCACCTTGCAAGGCATGGTCGCAAGCGCAACTTTTCCCGTTGGGTACTGGTGGCTGGCTTGCCTCGCCTACGTCTTTGGCGCCCACAACTTTCCTGCAATGCCCTGGCATACAATGGACGGCATCTTTTTCGGGAGCCTGGGCGTGTACTTGCTCAGCCACCCACGGGCACAGTGGCGCATGGTGGTGGGCCTGCTCGCGCTCGCGTTGGCGGGCCTCGCCAAGCAGCCATTTGCCTTGCTATTGCCGCTGGGGATGGGATTGTTGTTTATGCTACAGGCTCCCAAGATCGCCTTCAAAATCAATCTGATGGCGACGGCCATCCTCGTGGCGCTCGCCAGCATCGGCCTGTGGGGCTATTTCCCTGCTGGATTCCTGTCGGCAATGCTCACACAGACCGCTGGGGCCAGCGGCCTCAGCGAGCTGCTGCAAGCGGGTTTGCTGGATTATCTCTGGCCTGGGGGTTTGGTCTTGCTGGGAGTCGGTGGGGCGTTTTGGGGACTGCGCCGTGTCCCTGGCCTCCAACCTTATTGGCCATGGGTAGCTGGGGCGATGCTGCTCGCGCTCGGCCTCTACCCGATGGCAATGGGCGCTTGGGCGACTTGGAAGGCGACCTTTGTGCCGCCTAGGCTCGGTGTCTATCATGCGCTGCTCGGCTGCTCGGCCTTGCAAGTCGTGGCCCTCGCAGCCGCGCGGCGGCGGCCAGAGGCGGCGACGCTCGCCATGCTTGGCGCGATCGCCTGGACGAGCAGCCTCAGCTGGGGCTATGCTGTGCCAGCACTATTTGCACTCCCAGGTTTGTATGCCTTCCTTCACCTCACACAATCCGCAACCGATACATGCTTGCCAACTATGCTCAAGGCCACCATCGCCCTGGCATTCATAGGATTTTTCTTGATGCAGCGCTATCCCTACCGCGATGCGCCCCGCCACGAATTGGTCGTTGGGGCGGGCGATATCTTTCCTGCCCTGGGCGGCATCCGCACCAGCCCCACCCAGATTGCCAAGATGCGCGAATATGTTGCCTTCAGGCAAGAATTTCCCAATGCAGCGACCTTACCTGCCATGCCGGCCGCCGACTACCTGATGGCCATGCAGCCGACATTGCCGATCGATTGGGAACATGACGCCGAGATCGGCCCTCGACAGCTGCGCTGGGTCACCGACCGCCTCTACACATCTGCTGCGCCTGTCTTGGTGGAGTTGCTGCGCATCGACGAGGCCCACAGCGCCAATCTACACTATCGCTCGACCTTGCTGGCCGAGGTCCTAGATCACTGGCTGCCCAGTACCAAGGGTAATTTTTTCCAAGTCTATCTGCCACCGGGTAGTCCACCAGCGATTTCGGCCTCACCACAGGGAGCACCGCCAAAGTAGTAGGCCACCCACGCCACCGTTTATACTGTCATTGCCCGATATGCCCACCATCCACCTCCAGACCGAGATTTTTGCACCCCAGGCCTTGGTCTTTGACCTCTCACGCAACATCGATTTTCACCAAGCATCCCTAGCGCATACACAGGAAGTCGCTGTGGCAGGTTGCACCACCGGCTTGATCGGCCTCGGCCAATGGGTGACTTGGGAAGGCCGCCACTTCGGCATTCGGCAGCGGCTCACGGTCGAGATCACGGCCTTGAACCCGCCTACCGATTTTGTAGATGAAATGGTGAGCGGCGCATTCAAGGCATTTCGTCATCTCCATCGGTTTGAGGCGACCGCCCGTGGCACGCTGATGCAAGATGAGTTTTCATTTACCTCGCCATTTGGAATCATCGGCCGCTGTTTCAATGCGTTGGTGCTCACGCGGTACATGACCCATGTGCTGCGCATCCGCAATGCGGCCCTCAAGGAAGCGGCAGAGCTCGCGGCCATGGATAGCCATGGCTAGGCTGCTGGATCCACGCTAGACTTGGTGGCGGCCCAGAGATGGGCTGCGCAAAATAGAAGTCAGTTCATTTCCCTCTTTTTCAGCATCTTTGGCTTGAATGTTGCAATACACTCGGCGCATATTCACCTAAGTCGAATCATCATGCATGGCTGGCGAAATCTTTGGTTGTTGATCTTTTTGCTCGCGGGCAGTCATATCCTGATAGCCCAAAAGGAGGTGCCGCGCAGCGACAATGGATGGTACCTGGCGCCCTATGGCCGTGTACATATCTTGGTAGTTTATGCCGAGATCAAGTATGATAGCACGTTTGGGCACCTCGATGCGGTGCAAGACCCTGCGGGCACGATCGGTTGGAAGCCAGGCAAGATGCCGGTTTGGAAACAAGCGGCGGTCTCGCTGTCGCCCGATGGAGACGGCTGGATGAGCAAATATTTCAAGCAGGCCTCCTTTGGGAAATTTCAGGTGACAGGTGATGTGCTCGACACCATGATCACTGTCCCCATCACCTCGATCCGCGATGGGCGCGGCAAGGTTGTGGAGCAAGAGGCCTATGCCAGCAACTTCTATCGCCTGGCGGTGGTGAAGCAGCTCAATATGATCCAAGATCCCAAATTCCTTTTTGGCAGCAAGCTCAGCGACTTTGACCGCTGGTCTTTTGCGGGCAACGGCCTCAAGAGCAAGGAGGAGCCCAATGGCAAGTATGACCTGGTCATGATTGTCTGGCGCAACATTCACGTGATCGGCCTCGGGGAAATGAGCGGCTTTGTGAATCCAGGAGATGTCGGCGAGCTCTGGGGTCAGCACAGCGACATCTACTCGATGTTCAAGACGATGAGCCAGCTTCCCAACATCATCATGCGGCATGAATTCAGCCACATGCTCTATGGCGGCAACAATTTCCACACCGCCAACGGCGGCGTGGGAACGCGTGCTTTTATCTCCACGACGGGTGGCTGGAGCAATATGAGCGCAAGCGATGCCTGCTCCCAAGCTTGGAATGCCTGGGACCGCGAACGCATGGGCTGGGCCAATCCCGAAAACCGCTATTTGCTCAGCACGCGCTGCGCTGAGTCGGGAGAGGAGCAAAACGGGGACATGGTCTATGGCCAAGACCTTTGTTTTGCTGGCGAATACATCTTGCGTGACTTTGCGAGCACAGGCGATGCGATCAAGATCAAATTGCCACATCTTCCCAAAGGGATGCGCAACCAATATCTGTGGCTGGAAAATCATCAGCGCCTAGACGGCATGATTGACCATGACAAAGTCCTCCCCAAGGCCCTCTACGCCTACATCCAAGTCGGGAAAGACGAGCGCGAAGGCAAAAATGTCTTTGGCGGCACCTGCAACTACCTCTGGCCACTGGTAGGCCAGGGAAGTTATGATTTTGACTATGACGCCACTACCAAGGGATATATCCTGAAGCAAAGCCGCGCGAACCCATTTACTGGATACAACTACTTTGTGCGGCACATGATGGACATCGATGGCGACCACAAGTTGCGCATCACCACCGATGTCACTCCCAAGACGGAATATGTTTTTCCAGAGAAGCTCTTCGTCGATGGCCGCGAGATCCCCGAGGAATTTTGCTCCTTCAAGCAATACCCGCAATTTGGCACCAAGGAGACCGGATTCATGCCTGACTTGAATCCCAAGATCGGCATTGCCCACAACCCCTCGGCGACCCCACTCTACTCCCACTCAGGCCCCCGCCCCCAAGCAGATGACAATCGCCGCGTCTATCTCAACGGGTTGAGCGTGGAGGTCATGGAGCAGCGGGCCGATGGCAGCATCAAAATCAAGATCCGATGGGACGACTTTGCGGTGCCGACCAATGTGCGGTGGTGTGGCGACATCGTTTTGAAAGAGCAAGTGGTCGTGAACCGTGGCGGCAGCATCACCCTCGACCAAGGCTACTCACCGCAGGTCGCAGAGGCTGTGCAGGTCATCGACGGCAAGGATGTCTTTGCGGAACCCACGATCATGGAGGTGGATTCAGGCGCGCTGCTCAAGCTGGAAAAATTTTCCAATATCTGGATCAAGACGGGTTCCACGCTCCTCGTCCGCAAAGGTGCCACCGTCGAGATGGCGAATATGAGCAGCATTACGGTCGAGCGCGGTGCCCATATCTACTTGGAAAAAGGTGCCAATTTCAAGGTCGGCAAGCGCGAGTCAGGCATCCGATTTCAAAGCGGCAACAAGGAATACACTGTGCATGAGCGCTTCAAGGTCAGGGTGAAATAGACCTTCGCAACTGATGGCGCGCAAATCTATTGCAGTCGGCATCCTTGAATCCTATCATACTGCAAAACCTGCTATCTTTGGCGGCGATGGCACATATTCGTCCATTTAGGGCTTGGCGCTACAACGAGGAACGGTTGGGAAACATCGAGGAGATGTTTTCACCACTGTTTGATGTCGTGAGCGCCGAGCAGTTGGAAAAGCTCTACGCCAATCCACACAACTCGATCCACCTCTCGGTGCCGCAGTCGGATGCTGCTGTGATGGGAAAATTGACCGATTGGAAGAATCATGGCGTGATTCTACAAGATCCACTCCCCGCCATCTACGTTTATTACCAAGAGTTTTCACTGTTTGGGGAGCATCGCCAATATGTGCGCAAGGGATTTGTAGCGATGGTACAGATCGACACCGCCTCTGGCTCGGCCGATAGCGACATCGTCTTGCACGAGGGCACGATCGCGTCGAGCGTCGATGAGCGCACACGCCTGCTCGCGCAATCCCTCCTCAATGTCGCGCCTACCCATGGCCTGTATGCCGACCCAAGTTTTAAGCTGGAAGCGCTCATGGACAGCTATATGGATCAGCCCATGCATACATACACGGACTATCAGGGCGTCGTCAACAAATTTGCCTTGGTGCAAGACCCACGCGACATCGCCCTCTTCCAACAGGTGATTGCCCAAGGGCAGATCTACCTCGCAGATGGCCACCATCGCCTTGCCTCATCGGTTGAATTGCTGCGTCAGGCACCGGAAGCTGAGACGCCCATGCCTGAAGACAGCATGCTGGGCTATCACTTGATGTTCCTGAGCAATATGGCTGCCGACGACTTGCGCATCTTGCCGATCCATCGCGTCTGGGAATTGCCAGAGAAAACCTATAACCCCAATCCGATTCTCGCCCGCATGCGAGAATATTTTGAGGTGACCGAGGTGACCTTTGACCGGATGCCGATCTATGCACAGTTGCAGCAATCGCCACGCACGTTTGGTTTCGTGATCGGCAGCATCCAATTTTTGATCAGGCTCAAAGACAGCATCGATCCCTTGCGCGACATCGACCTGCCCTTGCCGGCCTCGGTCAAGGCGCTGGACTATACCATCTTGCATTACTTTGTGTTTGAAAAGGTCTTTGATGTGCCCTATGCCACACAGCGTCTCACCAACAATCTGCAGTACACCAAAGACGCCGGCCTCGCCATCAAGGCAGCGGTGACCTACCGTGACAAGCTATCTTTTATCATGCCGGGTTGCACCATGACACAGATGATGGACGTCTGCAAGTCGGGTGCGCTCATGCCTCAAAAATCGACCTATTTTTATCCCAAAGTAGTCTGCGGATTGGTATTTGCCTCGATCGACGACGATGAAAACAATAGCCCCTTTGATCTTAGCTTCCGGCTCCCCACGGCGGCGGCACCTGCTCCGTGAGCTCGGTTTGGACTTCCAGGTCGTGTTGCGCGCAGTTGCCGAGGATATCCCTGCGGGGATGACACCTGTCGCGGTCGCCGAGCACCTCGCCTGGCACAAGAGCCAAGCTTATCAAGATTTGATCGTCGATCACATCGTCATTACCTCAGATACCATCGTCTCCCTAGGGGAGCAATTGCTCGAGAAACCCGCAGACCGCGCCGATGCCATCCGCATGTTGCAAGCCCTGTCGGGGAATGTGAATCAAGTGATCTCAGGCGTCTGCATCCGTTATCAAGATCAAGTCGCCTTATTCCATGCCTCGACATTTGTGACCTTCAAGCCATTGACCGATGCAGAGATCACATTCTACGTCGATCAATACCGCCCTTATGACAAGGCAGGTGCATACGGCATTCAAGAGTGGATCGGCATGGTCGGCATCTCCAAGATCGAAGGCGACTACTACAATGTCGTCGGCCTGCCCGTGGGCATGGTCTGGGAACGGCTGCAAGCGTTCTGTTGAGCAACGCTTGCCCTCCTGAGTAGGCGCATGCGACAAAGCTGCCATTGCCCGCATATTCTTTAGAATTCGACGGATTTTTTCAGGTCGTCTGATGCGCTTGTTTTGGATTTTCGTTATCTTGACCAGGTCTATTGTTGAATTGTCCAAAATAAGCGTATTCATGGGAAATACTACGAAGGTCGCGGCCAATGTGCCCGCCACGAAAGGGCCATTGGAAAGCAATGGCAGCAGCTCATTTGCGCCGCCAGCATTTTCACTTGATGCAGGCCCGCTGCAACTCAAAAGCAATTGCGACCCCGAGAAACAGTCTTGCCTTGAGGAGGATGCCGGTGCGCTGAGCCTCGACCACAAAAATCCAGACATGTGCATGGTGGGTGATCCAGAACCTGTCGTGGCAGCAGTGCCGCCCAAGATCGATACCGCTGCGGCCATCGCACACAACAACAAGATGGAATTCAGGCTAGACTGGGTGCGCAACCTCCAGCTCTCCCTGCTTGGCAAACGCGTGAGCACCGATGGTTCCTTTGACACCGACACCGTCAATGCCGTCGCGATCTACCAACGCGACACAATGAAAGTCAAAAAGCCTACTGGCAAAATCGATGCTGCTACCCGCAAAGCATTGGAACTCTCGTATGCCGTGCTCTACAACAAGGTGACTGGCACCAATCTCGAACCCAGGATCCTGGTCCCTGGCGAGGCCAATGACGAGGAGAAATTTGGCTATTGGAAAGGGGTCGTCAGTAGTGCTGGCGGCGTCTTCCTTTCAGATGCGATGGCGATGAACCTGGTCGGAATCAGAGGAGTATTGGTCGCAGACGGTACTGCGGCCCACCAAATCGGAGGCAAGGCACTGAGCAAGGGTACAGTCTATCAATCGAGTTCGGCAAAAGAATATGTAGAGGCCCGCAAAGCAGACAAATTTCACCGCCATACCAGTGGCGACCATGAAGGATTTGACGACATGATCGTTTCCCTCTGGGTGGATGCCAAAGGTGTGAAAAACGTGCAGCAACGCATCGGCAACGTCGATCCGGGCGACCTCTACAAAGACGACAAATATGGTACAGGCCACCTCACTGATGGCCAATATGCTTATGAACTTGGCACGCATGGCACCAGCAGCGCCAGCCATCAAAAGGCCGTCAAGGGCATCAGCGATCCAGACAATACCCTTGATCTCAAGGAGGAAAATGGGAAAACGCGCTACAAGGCCTTGCGCCCCACACGCAACCAAGAGGTCTGGAGAGAGCACGATACCAATGACCGCAGCGTCTCTGAAAAGGAGGAAAATACCAGCCGTGAGCGTATCTATGATCGCAACGACAGGTATGTGAATGACAATTTTGCCATGAACATCCACACCTCACGCACCACGCGCCCCAATTCGCAAGCATGCATGAACGTGCCCGCCGACCAGTACCTTGGATTCATCAAGGAGGTGATCGCGAGCTCCAACCAAAAAAACGTACTCTACACGCTCATCGATGCCTCCAAGCTGGAAGCCGGCCTGAAAATCGTGCGCAGCGGCAAGCCCTGACCCGCCAACGATAGGCACCCGAGGAGCGATCTAGCCCTACCCTGCCCGGTGCCTCGCTGCATTTGGCAAGGGCTTGGAATGCACTCTAGGAAAGTGGAAAAAATCTTCTACGCCCAACACCACCCGATCACGGCGAGGTTAGTTACCTTTGCCACATGACCCAACTCAGCGTCAACATCAACAAGTTTGCGACCCTGCGCAATGCGCGTGGCGGCAACAATCCCGACGTGCGGCAGGCAGCGATGGACTGTGTACGATTCGGCGCGCAAGGCATCACGGTGCACCCTCGGCCCGACGAGCGACACATACGTCGCACAGACGTATTGGAGGTAGCAGCAGCCATCCAAGTCGAATTTAACATCGAGGGATATCCCAGCGAGGATTTCCTGCGTTTGGTCGAGCAGGTGCGCCCGGCACAATGCACACTCGTGCCCGACCCGCCGGGTGTGCTCACCAGCAACGCAGGTTGGGACACGCGCCTGCACCGCGACCTGCTGCGCGACGTGGTCGCGCGCCTGCATGCCGCCCATGTGCGTGTATCGATTTTCAGCGAAACGGAGCTGGACCGCATTGATGGTGCCAAAGAGACGGGCACCGACCGCATCGAACTGTACACCGAGCCATACGCGGCGCAATACGCCACTGACCGCGCGGCGGCCATTGCGCCCTTTGTCGCAGCGGCACGCCATGCGCATGCCATCGGCTTGGGCATCAATGCAGGCCACGACCTGAGCTTGGAAAATCTTCGGTATTTTCAAGAAAACATCCCCGGCCTCCTAGAAGTCTCCATTGGCCACGCCCTCGTCTGCGATGCCCTCTATATGGGCCTGGAAAAGACGATTGCGGCTTATTTGAAATTTCTTGTTTGAGGAATTAGGAATTGAAAATTAGGTAGAAGGTAGTAGGAATTAGGTAGAAGGTAGTAGGTGGGAGACTTTTATTGGGATTGCTGCAGGCAATTGGAAATGAGGAATCCCGCATCGGGATCGCCGCAGCAAATTAGGAATGGTGCTGGACTCACTGGCGCAAGGAATTAGGAATTGAAAATTAGAAATTAGGAATGAAGCTGGGACTCAGTGGCGCAAGGAATTAGAAATTGAAAATTAGAAATGGTGCTGGACTCACTGGCGCATCGCTTCAAGCAAATTCGCACCATCAATTCCTAATTCCTAACTTCTAATTCCTAATCCCAATCCCCCTCGCGTCTCCAGCGCTTAGGTAAGTTGATTGCCAAATCTTTTCTTGACCTCGCTCACGATGCCGCGTATCTGCTGCTCATTTTCCATTTTGCAGACGAGTAACACGTCGCCTGTATCGACGACGATGAAGTCGCTCAGGCCATGCAACACGACCAATTTTTTGGGATCGCTGATCTGCACGAGGTTGTTGGCGGCATCAAAGGCCATCACTTCTCCCACGACAGCATTGCCGACATAGTCCTGCGCCATCTGCTCGTAAACCGATCCCCAGGTCCCAAGGTCGCTCCAGTCAAAGGACGAGGGCACGACATATACGTTTTTGGCCTTTTCCATGATGCCCAGGTCAATGCTCTCGTTGCGGCACTTCTCATAGGCACCGCGCACTGCTTGCGCCTCACCGGGTGTGTCGAGTTCGCTGGCGATGGTCGTAAAAATCTCGTAAAGATCGGGCATGTGCAAGGCAAATCCCTCGATGATGGTCGCGACGGAAAAAATGAACATGCCACTGTTCCACAAAAAGTCCCCGCTGCGCAAAAAGGTCTTGGCCATCTCCAAGTCGGGCTTCTCGGTAAACATTTTGACCTTGTAAAAAGACTCGGTCTTGCTGCTGTCGATGTATTGGATGTAGCCATATCCCGTATCGGGCCGTGTCGGGCGAATCCCAAGGGTCATGATGATGGGCTGCAAACGCGCCTGCTCCAGTCCGAGCGAAGCGTCTTTGAGGAAATTGACCGAGTTGCGGATGAGGTAGTCGCTGCCCACGACGAGGATACAAGCATCAGGATCGCGTTGCTTGATCTTAAACGCCGCATAAGCTACGCAGGGCCCGGTGTTGCGGCCCACGGTCTCCAGCAAGATTTCCTCGTCTCGTATGCCCGGCAATTGAGCCTTTACAAGATCGGCATAGCGTTCATTGGTGACAATGAGAATATTTTCCTGCGGCACAAAGCCCACAAAGCGCTCATACGTCATCTGGATCATGGTTTTACCCATGCCCAAGATATCGTGAAACTGCTTGGGGAGCGTGGTGCGGCTCATTGGCCAAAACCTGCTTCCGATGCCCCCAGCCATGATGATCACATAGTCGTGTTCGCGCATTTCCTTATTTCTTTTCACAATCAAGGACCAAGCATTCAATCGCCTAGCAGACGCTTTGGTCGAAAAATCCAAGATTCGGCAAAAAAAACGATTTTCTTTACATGGTTTCAATCTGCTTGCGATAGTTTTACATCCCAACGCTGGGCATCGAGTTTGAAAAGAAATCCACCAAGCGGTCTGTAGCTGGTCCTAGAAGGGCACAGCGTCACTAGTGAGGTAGCAGAAATGGTGGAAAATAAAACTGAAAATGCACTTTGTTGGGGACTGTTTTCGAGTTAAATTGTTATCTTGAAGGAAGACGAGGTCGATAAAGCAAAACGCTTGCGTCCTATCACTGAAGATTTTGTAATGGAAGTTTTGTTAAATACTGATATCAAGGGCGCACTCAAGAAATTTTTCGGTTTCGATGAATTTCGTGGAAGGCAAGAGGAGGTCGTGCGTCACTTGCTGAGCGGCCATGATTGCCTAGTGATCATGCCCACTGGCGCAGGTAAATCCCTGTGCTACCAACTACCCTCCATCGTAATGGAAGGCACTGCATTGGTCATCTCCCCCCTGATCGCCTTGATGAAAAATCAGGTCGATCAAATGAGTGCCTTGGGCATCGAGGCTGGCTTTCTCAACTCAAGCATGTCGCGTGGCGACTATGACGAGGTGAAACGCAAAGCCATCGAGGGTAGCTTAAAATTACTTTATGTCGCTCCCGAGTCATTGGTCAAGGAAGAGTTCATTGAATTCTTGCGCATGACCAAAGTCTCTTTTGTTGCGGTCGATGAGGCACACTGCATTTCGGAATGGGGCCATGATTTCCGGCCGGAATACCGCCGTATCCGCGAGATCCTGAACCATATCCACAATGTGCCGATCATCGCGCTCACAGCGACTGCAACCCCCAAGGTGCAGCTAGACATCCAGCACAACCTACAGATCCGTGATGCTGAGGTATTTATCACCTCATTCAACCGCAAAAACCTCTACTATGAGGTGCGGCCCAAAAATGATCCCCTCACGGACATCATCAAGTTCATCAAGAAAAATCAAGGCAAGTCGGGCATCATCTATTGCCTGAGTCGCCGCAAAGTCGAGGAGCTTGCCGACCTGCTGAAAGTCAATGGCATCAATGCTGTCCCTTACCATGCTGGCCTCGACAGCAAGGTGCGCACCAAGCACCAAGACATGTTCCTGCAAGAGGATGTAGAGGTCGTCGTTGCGACCATAGCATTTGGCATGGGCATCGACAAGCCCGATGTGCGCTATGTGATCCACTACGACGTGCCCAAGAGCATCGAGAGCTATTACCAGGAGACGGGACGTGGCGGGCGTGATGGCTTGGAAGGTCAATGTGTGCTCTACTATGACTTCAACGACATCATCAAGCTCGAGAAGTTCATGAAAGACAAGCCTGTAAGTGAGCGCGAGAGCGGTCGCTTGCTGCTGTATGAAATGGCCTCCTTTTGCGAGTCGGGCATGTGCCGCCGCAAATACATGATGCACTACTTCGGCGAATTTTTTGACGACGCCAAGTGCAACGGCATGTGTGACAACTGCCGCTATCCCAAGGAAAGCTACGACGCGACCAAACTGGTCAAGCAAGTCTTGGCCACCGCCAAGCAGGTCAAAGAAAAATTTGGCATCGACCACATGGTCAAGGTCCTGCGTGGCACATCGACCCAACAAGTTGTGCTCAATGAGCACCATCTGCTACCGATCTTCGGCCGAGGAGCCGAATTCACAGACAAGGAGTGGAAATCGATCTTTGCCCAAGTCTTGGTTCAAGATTTCTTGGAAAAAGACATCGACGACTATGGTGTGATCAAGCTGTCCAAAAAAGGACATGCCTTCATCGCCAATCCAGAAACGGTGATGTTGCTCAAATACCAAGACTTCGCTGAGCTTGAAAAACAACGCGAGCAGTCGGAATCTGAGGTGACAGAGGTCTTTGACCCGATCTTGTTTGACAAGCTCAAAAAGCTGCGCAAAGATCTCGCTGGCAAAAAAGGCATCCCGCCCTATGTCATTTTCCAAGACCCGAGCTTGGAAGACATGTGCATCAAATACCCGATCAACCCCGATGAGTTTCAAAACATCATCGGCGTGGGTCGTGGCAAGGCAGAGAAATTTGCCAAGCCCTTCATCGACATGATCAAAAAATATGTCGATGAGCATGAAATCGAGCGCCCAGACTCTGTCATCGTCAAAAAGGCCGGCAACAAGTCGATGAACAAGCTGTTTTTCATACAGCATGTCGATCGCAAGACGCCGCTCGATGAGATCGCACGTCTCAAAGGCATCACCTTTGCCGATCTCATGGAGGATTTGGAGCACATCATCTACTCTGGCACCAAGCTCAATTTGGACTATTACATCAAGTCTGAGCTGGACCATGAAGTCGTCGAAGATGTCTATGATTATTTCATGCATGCCGAGACCGATGCGCTCACAGCCGCCGAGGATCATTTTGGAGGAGAATATTCACGCGAAGAGATTCAGCTCGTGCGTGCCAAATTCATCTCAGAAGTAGGCAATTGAGCTCGAAGAAATCTGACAAGAAACAACGATCAGCCCGCGTGCGCCGCCGGCTGATCGTTTCATTTCCCCACCTGCCTAGCCTTGCATTCGCCCTCCTACTCACACTGCTTTTGCAGCCCAAGGCCGCAAAAAGCCAGGGTTCCATCGCCGACTCGGTCTCGACATTTTTGATCGATGCCAATCTCAAGCCCTTCTTGGGGTTTGGCTGCGAAATCGTGCAAAAAGGCAAGCCCGACTACAGCCATAGCTACGGCTACACCAACAATGAAAACAAGTATGACTGGAGCGACAGCACGATTTTCAACTTGGGATCGGTCTCCAAGCTCTTCACTGCGATCGCCGTGGTCAAGCTCGCCGACGAGGGTCTGCTGAAGCTCGACGACCCCGTCTATTTTCATTTTCCAGAATTTTTGGAGGTGCAAGGCCGCACACGCCAAGCCCCCGACATCACGATCATGGATTTGCTCGAGCACCGCTCAGGCATCAGCCAAAGCATGGAAAACTTGTTTCCAGAGAAATTTGGGAAGGAAGCCCTCCAAAACGAGGATCAGTTTTACGAAAACACCTACAACTACCGCGCCTTTTTGAGCATGCAAGACTTCAAGGAGCGCTTCCTCATCTATGCCCGCATCGACCATCCGCCCCACCGCAAATACCACTTCTCCAACCTCAACTATGTGCTCCTCGGCTACATCGTCGAGGAGGTGATGGGCATTTCCCTCGGCCAATTGGTGACGAACAAGATTTTTGCGCCCTTGGAGATGACCGACTCCCACTATTACCAGACCCATGACTCGCTCTTGGGCCGTCTTGCCTGGGGCTATTACCGGCTCACCGATGGCAGCTACCTCAATGTGCATGAAAACGAGGTCGAGAGTCCGAGTCCTACCGGCGACGGTGGCATCAAGACCTCGATGCGTGACATGCGCAAATTCATGCAGTTTCTGCTGGGCGACTGGAAAAACCCAGCCTATGAGCAAGTGCTCTCGCGGTCGCCGCTGCTCTCGATGATGGCCCCCCTGCAAAAGGGTCCCGACAAAAGCACTTGGGTGGGATTGGGCTTTCACAACTTGCAACCTTACAATTTTGCGGGCCATGCAGGCGGCTGGGACGGCTTCAGTTGCATCCTTTATGTACACCCCGAGTCGCATTCAGGTCTTTTTTTGGTGACCAACCGTGAAGACAATGAGCTCTTCAACTTTTTGCGGATTTATGCTGCCTACGCGATCTTGGTCAAGGAATTTCAGTCTGGCGAATGAGCTCTACTGTCGCGAGGGTCTCTTTTTGCGCATCTTTTGCCCTGCGCCGCATTTTCCTTTCCATATTCCGATTTCCTTAGTTAATTTTAGCCCTTCTATTTTTTACCTAGTCAATATTTGTATAGCACTATGAGTCTGGCAAAAACACTTGCACAGCTAGAGGAACGATACTACGACGAGCTCGATGAAAACCGCGAAGCGGTGGTCGAAGAGCTTTCGGTGTTGCATAAAGCCGCGCTCAAGCAAGGCATCGATGAGTTTAGGGCATTTGCTACTGAAGCCATGGAAGTATGTGGAGGAGTCTATATCCCCTACGTCATGTGGGTGGAGCTAGCTGGCTTCATCGGCGACCAGAGCAACCGCGAGCAAATGTTTGCGATCATCGCAGCATTTGTAAACTCTGGCTTTGAGGAAGAGGAGCGCAAGACCATGAAGTCACTGCTCATCACCTACTTCGCGATCGAGCGCGAATTTGAGGTCAACAAGATCATGACCCTGATCGTGGACAAGGCACACCCTGCCGTCCAAGATTTTTTCAGGAAAGTCCAGACCTTCGTCGCAAAAAATAAGACCTCGGTGGACATGTACACCGACAAGTTTAATATGCTCAAAGGCAAGTTTCCTGATTTTGAGCTACTCTCCATGCCCCTGATCAAGCTCAAGGAGCAGTTGTAAGTTTTGCATTGGTTGCAATTTTTTCCATTTTTGATGCAAAGGATAGAAAATGCGTAGAAAAATCTCAGCACTGTCGGTCGCTCTCTTGACTTGTCTATTGATGGTCATGTTGGTAAGCGCCTGCAAAAAAGACCCTTGTGAGACAGAGGTCTGCCAGCCTTGCCCGAGTTCCAGAATCGTCTTCCAATACAAAGACAGCCTCGGTCATTGCTTGCCGTCGTTTCATGCCACTGCGCGGGTCTATGCCCTGCACAGCCGCACCAACGACACCCTCTATACCTACAACTTCAGCGACTCCTGCAAGGTGAGCTTCCTCATTGCAGACTCTGTCGTCTATCATCTGCGCAGCACGAGCCCTGTCGTGCATGACGTGATCACACTCGACACTTGGGAATACCAAGAGCCGATCAACGTCACCGAATGCTGCCTCTGCTATCCTGTAGAGCACATCCACGGCAAGCTCAATGGCCAAGAACTCCACGTAGAATTCCCCCTTGGGCTATACGAAAACACGCCATTTATCCGCACGCTCTAAAGGCTTAGGATTTTGGCTGCAATAAGGAATGGGATTTCGAGGCTACACAGCCTTGGAATCCCATTCCTTTTTTGCCACACTGGGAAATTTGACAGCTACCCTCGGTTGTAGGCCAATGTCATTCGGTTCAGGACTTTGAACCTGAAATCGGTACGCTTGACAAGCCTGAAGGGCTTGAATGTGAGTAGCCCCGGACTTGCCCTGAATTCCTTAACATACCCTAAAGGCTCGCAGAGGGGGAGCTTTGCCGTTGATCCGTAGCCTCATTGGCAAACTGCAGATTCGTAATTTGTGGTGGCATGGCGTATCGCAATACGCGCCCTCCTAAAACGGGTTGCATGCCTGGTTTCCTACGCTCGCTTTACCTACACGCCAAGTGCGCGGTGGATCAACAGTTCCAGGAAATCAGCCAGTGATTCTGAAGTCGTGATCTCTGTGACGGAAGCGATGTGCTCGGCAAAAAAAAGCTGCTTGCGTGCGGTCTCGATCGTATTGACAGCAAGTGCTTTGCAATAGGGAAAAGTCGGATTGAGCGCCTCTAGCAGCGCGGCAAATTTCTGAACGAGATTGATATAGCCTTGGAAAAGGCCCTCTTCGTGCTCTCCATCGATGCCTTTGGTAAGAAATGCCTTGGATGACTCTGCAATCACGATGCGGTGAAGCAGCGCCTCATTGATGTGGGTCGTGCGCGGGTCATAGACATTGGAGTTGGCGAGGACCTCGATGGCGAGTCGCAAACGTCGCTTGGGTTCGTCCACATTGTGGATCTGGTAATCGATCATGTACTCCAGCCATGCCCAATACCAAGCCACCAGATAGATCAGGAGCTTGTGCTTGTTTGCAAAGTACCGATAGATCGACGCCTCGGTCGAACCGATGGCATGGGCCAATTTCTTGAACGTGAAGGCTTCAAAACCCAACTCGTCGATGAGGCGAATGCCGTGATCCAAAATCTTGCGCCCCAACTCGGTTTGATTGGGGTCTCTCAAGCAAAGTTTTTCGCTCAAGACGATACGGATTGCAAAACTCATCCTGCGTCGTTGCTAAATGTGAGATTATTCATTTTCTAACCCGTCTAGCCGATAGATGCCGGCGAGTTCATCGTCGTCATCGACCATCAGCTCCAAGTCCTTGATGATGCCGTCTTTGAGCGAATAGACCCAGCCATGCACTTGCAAGAACTGACCTTTGGACCAAGCATCTTGCACGATATTGGTTTTGCAAAGGTTGTGAACCTGCTCGATCACATTGAGCTCAACCATGCGGTCTGAAAGCGCGCGCCCTTTGAGCTGGATGAGTTCATCGTGGTGCAAGCGATGCACATCCTTGATGTTGCGCAGCCAATTGTCGATGAGGCCATAACTCTTGTTGCTCAGTGCGGCATTCACACCCCCACAGCCATAGTGACCGCAGACGATCACATGCTTCACCCCCAAGACATCGACGGCATATTGCAAGACCGACAGCATGTTGATGTCGGTATGCACGACCATATTGGCGATGTTGCGGTGCACAAAGATCTCGCCTGGCATGGTACCCGTGATCTGACTAGTGGGCACGCGGCTGTCGGCACAGCCGATCCACAAAAACTTGGGCTTCTGACCTTTTTCAAGACGGTCAAAAAAATCAGGATCCACCGCATTGGTCTCTGCAACCCACTGCCGATTGCCCTTGAGTAATAAAGCGTAGTCGTCTTCCATATTCAGCCGATTGATTTTTATTCACGGCAATAATAGATAAGAATTTGAAAAGGAGAGTAATGCTATCAAAAATAAAATTATCCGCATCTACGAAGCATGCAACCATAGCCTATTGTCGTTTTCCTCCTAGGAAATGAAATTTCAATAAGTTCCTCTGTTGTGCCTCCTCGATCTACATGATCTGCACAGACCCTAGGAGCATGAAATCTTGCTTGCGCTTATGGGGGCGTAGCAAGGCCTCCTTGTTCCGAAATGCCATGATGGTCGCCTCGATGTCTTGACGTGGCTCAGGAATCACGCCGTCTTTGCGGGCCTTGAGCAAGACATATTCCAATTGAAATTCGTTTACAATCAGGGCCTTATCAAACTGAAAAAGGAAAAATCGATTGTCGCCATTCAAACTGATGCGGGCGATCACCTCACCCTCTGCAGGGAGCAGGGTCGAGAGCAAGCCATCTTTGGCTTTGGGTAGGAGCCTAAGGCGCTGCCCGATCGCCCGGTTATAGGAATTGTGAGAACCGAAGTTCCACAGTCGAATCCAAATCCATTCGCCCTGCACCATATCAATGTTGCTGAGGTTGAGCACCACAAAAAACATCAAGAAGCTGCCCATACCCAGTGACTTGATCAGGGAATAGTTGCCAAGCCGAGCGCCATACACGATGCTCAGGCCAAAATATTCAAACAACAAAATGCCGACCAAACCTACAGTCAAGAAGACAGCCAACGCACGTGGGTCGAGCAGGCTACGCCCACGAAAAACCTGCCCTTGATTCAGGCCATTGTTGAGGTAGGCGGCAAACTGAAAGGTCGCGTAGATAAACAAGGCATAGGTGAGGAAGACCAGCAAGCCCACCGTCTCATTCAACAACCAAAAATCATAGAAACCATGCATGATCGCCGCCAACCCGAAAAACAGGAAGAAAAAAGGCCATTGCAGATTGCCATAGCGATAGCGCCCGAGCATCATCCCAAAGGCGATCGTGCTCGTGGCAAACATGTGAAAGACATTGCAGATGAGCACGCGACCGTGCATGATGCCGATATGACCCGCATCAAAATACATGAGATTCTCCACAAAGGCAAAGCCCAATGCGGAGGCGGAGGCATACAAAATATAGCTGATCGGGGAATGCACACGCTTGGTAAACTGCATCAGCAGCAGGAAAGGGATGATTTTCACCAACTCCTCGATTACCCCGACACCCATTACACAATAAAAGAAGTCATGCCCGATGGCGCCATCCTCGCTCAAGTAAAATCCGAGGTCCCAGCGCACCAGATCGTAGAGGATCAAAGCCAAGAAACTGAAAACAGCACCTCCCACAAATACCCCAAGGATCGGCGTCCATGGCGCAGCACCCATTGCGTCAATGCGACGCAAAAACAGCATCCATACCACCGTCCCTAGCAAGGCGCCCAGCAAGCCGATCCATTGGATATGCGCCCCCCAATCGGTGATGACTGCACCGAGGTAATGCAATAGCTCGCCACTCTTGGTGTATTTGTAGCGCTTGAGAAACAAGGGCACTTGCGCGCTGAGACCAGGGTCGTCGATCATCCGCTGCATCTTGGCGATCGAGTCGGGTTCATGGAAATAAATCATCTCCGCCAGCGCCCGTGTCGCCAATTCACCGGTCTGACCAATCGCAATCTCGCGTCTGAAATGATACTCGGCTGAGTCGATCTGATGCCGTGCTTGAAAAATACGGCCCATGAACAGGTTGCGGTAGGGCAAATATTTGGTGCCGATCGCCCGAAAGTCATCCATCGCAAACGCGAACGAATATTCATAAAACTCACAGATGCCCATGCCCAAGCGTGCCACATCCTTGAGATAAGGGCTGCGCTCACGCGCTAGCAGGTAGTAGGCCATCATCGGGCTATCGCCACCCGAGGCGATGTCGGCTTCGCCACCATCGGTCGCCCAGCTTTCCTCCTGATAGTGCGCAGAGAGGTATTCAAAGTGATATTTCAGGATGTAGGGATACTGCTGAGACAGCTTGAGATTGGCGTCCTCGGCCAGGTTCGACATTTGCCGATACTTGGCATATTCAGCCATGGCATGGTTGTCTCTTGAAACTGGATTGGGTACCAAGACATTGACCAGCAGTACCAGCAAAGTCGCAGCCCCCACCAGGCGCACCAGCGGGTTGCGTATGGCATAGACCCAAAAAGTGTACTTGCCACGGTACTCGTTTTTGAAGTGCCAGCGCAGGGCCATCCCACCGACGACTACGATCACCAGCAAGATCGTGACAGAGAGGATCGTCTGCGAATAGAGAATCCATTGCCGATAGACATCACCGGCCAAAACTGGCAGGGCTGCCAGCAAGCCAGCACTCAGCAAGAGTAGTTTTCGCATCATCAGCAGGAATTGTCTAGCAACAGAATGGAAAGCAAAACAAAAGATACGGTCTGAGACAAGAAATGTTTGTGGCGGCGCAGGCAGTTGCCTACCAACAAAAAGGCCGAGCAAGCTCGGCCTTTTCTATTTCAATCGCAGGGATCGCCTCAGATGTCAAACACGATGCCTTGCGCCAAAGGCAGGTCCTCGCTCCAGTTGAGCGTATTCGACTGCCGACGCATGTAAGCCTTCCAGGCATCGGAACCCGACTCGCGGCCGCCGCCTGTCTCCTTCTCGCCGCCAAATGCGCCACCGATCTCGGCGCCGCTCGTGCCGATATTGGCATTTGCAATGCCGCAATCGCTGCCTTTGTGGCTCAGGAACAGCTCGACTTCCTTCATATTCTCGGTGAAAATCGAAGAACTCAAGCCTTGTGGCACATCGTTGTGCTGGGCAATCGCCTCGTCGATCGTGCTGTATTTCAGCAGGTATAGGATCGGTGCAAAGGTCTCCTCTTGCACAGATTCGTAGCTGTTTTGCGCCTCGACGATGGCCGGTACGACGTAATGGCCATTCTCAAAACCTTCGCCGCTCAGCACTTCGCCGCCGAAGAGCACTTTGCCGCCTTCCTTGACGACCTCATGCAAGCGATGCTGCATCATCCCCACCGCGTGCTGGTCGATGAGCGGCCCGATCAGGGTGGACTTCTCCAACGGATGGCCGATCTTGGCACGGAGCGAACCATAAGCCTTGAGCAAGCTGTCTCTCACACTGTCATACATCGACTCGTGAATGATGAGGCGGCGCGTGCTTGTGCAGCGCTGCCCAGCAGTGCCCACCGAGCCAAAGACGACCGCCGGGATCGCCAATTTCAGGTTGGCATTGGGGGTGATGATGATGGCGTTGTTGCCGCCGAGCTCGAGCAGGGACTTGCCGAGACGGGCTGCCACGGCGATCGCCACGGCTTTGCCCATGCGGGTGCTGCCAGTCGCGGAGACGAGCGCCACGCGCTTGTCATGTGCCATCGTCTCGCCGATCACGCGGTCGCCAACGATCACGCTCATGATGCCCTCGGGCAGGTTGTTGCGCTTGAGCACATCTTGGATGATGTGGATGCAGGCGATGGCCGTGAGTGGCGTCTTCTCGCTTGGCTTCCAGATCGAGACGTTGCCGCAGACTGCAGCCAACATCGAGTTCCAGGCCCAGACGGCAACAGGGAAATTGAAGGCCGAGATGATGCCAATCACGCCGAGCGGATGGTACTGCTCGTACATGCGGTGCATCGGGCGCTCGCTGTGCATGGTGAGGCCATACAATTGGCGGCTCAGACCGACCGCGAAGTCGCAGATGTCGATCATCTCCTGCACTTCGCCCAGACCTTCTTGGTAAATCTTGCCCATTTCCATGGTCACCAATTTCCCGAGGTCTTCCTTGTAGGCACGCAGGGCGTCACCCATTTGGCGCACGATCTCGCCGCGCTTGGGAGCGGGCACCATGCGCCACGTGAGGTAGGCGGCTTGCGCCTTGGCCATCACGGCGTCATATTCGGCCGTGCCCGCCATTTGCACACTGCCGAGCAGCCTGCTGTCGGCGGGGGAATGCACCGCGTGGTATTCACCAGCAGCGGCGTGGCCCGACTCCAAACCCGTGATCCAGCAGGGGTTTTGGTCGGCGATGCCGAGGCGGCTCAGAAATTCTTCAGTTTTGACCGATGTCATATTGGGAGATGCTTATAGTATAAAGGAGAAAAATTAGTGGGCGCCCTCTGCGCTCGGCTCGATGAGCACACCGTCTGCCATGAAGGTCACGCGCTCCTCAGGTTTGGTGATCTTGGCGATCGCCTCCTTGGATTCACCAGCGTCCTCGGCAAAGTGTTTGAGTTCGTCCACGGAGACCAATTCCTTGTAGGCCCAACCGTCGATCACAGCAGGCTTGCCGGCCGCATTCTTGGGCACGAAGAAGGCATAGTCCTTGAACTTGACAGTCATTTCTTGGCTCGCAGTGAGGGGCATTTTCATCCAGCAGCCCTTTGCTTGGCAGCAGGAAGCGATATTGCCTTTCACTTTCACGCGGATCGAGTCGGCCTTTTTGAGTTGGGTGAGCAGTTCGGCAGATGCAATCGCGCCCTCGGCGGTGATGGCAGCGCCAAAAGCGCCGGTTGCGTCTGGGTCAGGCTGTGGAGCCTCGGCCTCTTCTGCGGCGGCGACCTCCTTGGCAGAGTCAGCCACCATCTCGCCATGGCCAGCGCCGGAATCGGTCGTGCTAGCCGTCTTGGAGCAGGCAAAAAGGCCCGCACAAAGGATCATGATAGGAATCAGTTTTTTCATAATTCAGAGCTTTTTAGAATCTGGCTGCAAATTTAGGGAAGTTTTTTGGGATGTGGGGGTGGTAATGTGCTAAAAGAAGGGGAACGATTGGTTACGGGAGAGCATTATACAAGAGATTTGCTATTTTACTGGGATGACTTAAAATCTAGATACAGAGAATGAGGAAAATCCTGAAATAAAAAAGCTAGGAAAAATAGCAAATTTTGCCTATCTTAGGGCCAAATTTTGAAGTTCGTATATGATCTACGAGGATAACACATATATCAAAACGAATGACCTGATGTTCAGGGGCGTTCTAAACGATATCAAGAAATCACGTCTTGCTCTACAGCCTATTTTTGAGGCGTTTACCAATGCAATTGAAGCGATCAAGGATAAGCAAAAACGCCTACCAACCTATTCTGGTAAAATTATAGTAGACCTTTTTGCTTCGGAGACGACCGACGAGAAAACCGAGTTCCATAGCCTAACGATTAATGATAATGGAATCGGATTCAATGACGAACAGTTCAAAAGATGGAACACCTTCAAAGACTTCACTAAAGGTTATAAAAACCTAGGCTCAGGGCGCCTTCAATTTGCGCATCACTTCGACAGAACGATTATAAATAGTACCTTCGTAGAAGGCAACCAACATTTTCAAAGAGAATTTGTCATTTCAAAAAGTGAAGATTTTTTAGCCCACAATGCCATCGTTCTTCATAAACAAACTAAAAAAAGTGATAAAAACGAGGAGGGAACTAGCATTTCATTCAAAACCCTACTTGAACCGAGTAATATTTACAATAATCTTAATGATATTACACTGAAGGAACACCTGATAGACAGATATGTCCATTACTTTTGTTATAACAAATTTAAGCTACCTACGATTATAATCCGGTTTTATGTTCAAAATGAATTGCGTAGCGAGAATTCGATTAGTGACGAAGACATACCAAGCATTGACAAGTCGGAGGGTATCATTCTTCCATACTCGAGAATATCAGAGAATGGTAAGGCCATAGAATTGCTAAAAAGAACAGAGAAATTTACGATCGATGTTTTTAAGATCAAGAAGGAAATACTAAAATCTAACATTCTAAAACTTGTTTCGAAGGGGGAGATTGTCGATGAGTCAAACATTGAACTTCAAAGCATAGCTGGAGCTGACAATGTTAATGGTTACAAATATCTCTTTCTAGTTTCAGGTGACTATATCGATTCGAGGGATTCCAATTTGAGAGGGATCCTTAGCATACCGGATAAGGAAACATTCTCAAAGAACACAAGCATTTTTGCCACAGAAGAAATCCTTCTCGAAGATATTCAAGAAGGGGTAAACTCCGCGATAAATTTTATGTATCCAGAAATTGAACAGGTAAGGCAAAATCACGAAGATCAACTACAGAAATTGAAGGAAATGTTCCTATTGGACTCGAGCGATATTGATGAGCTAGAAATCTCAATCAACGATTCCGAAAACAAAATATTGGAAAAATTCTATTCTGCGGAGGCGAAGAAGGCTGCCAATATCGATGCCACAATCAAGGAGTCTATTGACAATCTTGACAAAATCGACACGACCTCGGAGCAATACGGGGAAGAATTAAAAAAAGCAACGGAAAAACTGGTTAACGCAATTCCACTACAGAACAAAAATTCACTTGCACACTATGTTGCAAGAAGAAAGTTAGTACTTGACCTCTTTGGGAAGGTGTTGGAACGCGAATTAGATGTTCAAAATAAGGGCACAAGGAATTTTGATGAAGCACTAATTCACAATCTAATATTCCAGCAAGGCTCCAGCAACCCTGAAGATAGTGACCTTTGGATTATTAATGAAGATTTCATTTATTTTAAAGGATCATCAGAAAAAACAATGAGCCAAACAGAAATCAATGGAGAACGATTGTTCAAAGCTGAATTTTCCATTGAGGAAGAAAAATATTTAAAATCATTGGGTGAGAATCGGAAACTCAAAAGACCAGATATCCTTCTGTTTCCAGACGAAGGCAAATGTATCATTATTGAGTTCAAAACACCTGATGAAAATGCATCGGATCATTTGACCCAAATCGATTTCTATGCCAATCTAATTCTTAACTATTCGATTGAAAAAGTTCAAATAAATACGTTCTATGGGTTTCTCATTGGTGAAAATATTGAACCGAGGGACGTCATGGGAAGAGTTAGTGGATATGAGCATTCATATCAATTCGACTATCTCTTTCGGCCTTCTGAGAAAGTTAACGGGTTTGATGGCAGGTCGAATGGCTCAATCTATACAGAAGTAATAAAATATTCCACCTTACTCGAAAGAGCAAGGAGAAGAAACAAAATATTTACTGAAAAACTGAGATAATTGCAATCGGTAGACAAAAGGTTGAAGGTCTCTTGGAGTGCTGCGAACGTTGACCTAGAAAGGTTCCTCAGCTTGGATTCCAGCGCACCATCAAAATACTTGAAACCAGCTAGTCAAGTGGACCCCATTCAGCTCAGCTTAGGTGCCTGCCATGTGCAGCAACAGTCACGATGATTGCGATCCCTTCTTGCTGAACTTACACCCTTTTCCTAAATTTGCACATGCGCTCTGCCTTACATAGCATCTACCCTTTTGCCCCATTGCTTATCGCGTTGGGTGACAAATCTCTTTGGGTATTCGGCAAGCGTCACGCTTTGATCTGCAATTCAGGGCCAAATTTCCACCCATGAAAGTCGAGCTCCGCCCCTACCAAACCAATGCCATTCGGCAGATTTTCAAGGCTTGGGCTTTGAAACCTGAGGGGCTGGACTTGCGCAATGTTTTGTTTCAGATGCCGACCGGGACGGGGAAAACCACGCTGTTTTCTGAGATTGTGCGCAAGGCGGAGCTCAAGCAAAAGAAGGTCTTGATAGTCGTGCATCGCTTGGAATTGGTGGAGCAGATTGTGGAACGGCTGCAGCATTTTGATATTGCGGCGGGCGTGATTGTGGCGGGCAAGAAAATCGATGCGGAGAAAAATGTGCAGGTAGCGTCGATCCAGACTTTGACGCGACGGGTGTTTCCGCTGGCAGATTTGGTGATCATCGATGAGTGCCACCACTCCAAGGCTGCATCTTATCGCAAATTGTGGGAGATTTATCCAGATGCGCGCTTCCTGGGTGTGACAGCGACGCCGATCAGGCTGAACAGGGAGGGATTTGACGATCTGTTTGACATTCTCATTCCTGCGGGTCAGATTTCAGATTTTGTAAATCATGGCTATTTGGTGAAATCCAAACACCTTGTGGTTTCCAATCCCGATGTCTCACACGTGAAGAAAAGCAAGGGAGATTATGACATGATGAGCCTGAAAGGGGTGATGCTCAATAACTCCCTGATGGCCAACTTGATCGACAGCTACATCAAACATGCATCCGGCAAAAAAATCATTGTCTTTGCGGTCGATGTCGAGCACAGCAAAAAGATTGTCGCAAGGTATATTGAGGCCGGCATCGATGCGATGCACATCGACGCAACGACGCCCAAAAATGAACGCGCCGCAATCATGGCAAAATTCAGAAGCGGTGACATCAAGGTGCTCTCCAATGTCGATATTGTGTCTGAAGGTTTTGACGTGCCCGATTGCGATGGCGTGCAACTCGCAAGGCCCACCAAGTCGCTGGGCTTGTATTTGCAGCAGGTTGGGCGCTGCCTCAGACCCAATCCTGCCACCCACAAAGAATATGGTTTGGTATTGGACAATGCTGGTTTATGGTTGGAGCATGGCCTCGCTGGCATTAACCGACTATGGACCTTAAAAGGCGAAAAACAGCAAGCCAAGAAAAAGGAATTCGGATTTCAGGTGGCTGGTTTTGACAATGAAGGTATCGTGCGGGAAATCAATTCCCCGACGGAAGCCGAGGGTCTGGAATTGCGGGAAATGACAGAGGAGATCAAGCAGCTCGTGGTGTTTGAGTCGATGCTGATTGCCGCCCAAGGCATGGGTTACAAGGACCTCTTTGCCTATTATAGTTTTGTGAAATATCTGCAGAAAAATGAATTCCCCGTCACCAAAATCGTGCTGGAGTATTGCAAGAAGCGCTTCGCGGGGGTCGTGAAAGATGGTTTTTGGTTTCACCAGGAGAAGGAATTGATCAAATGAAATGGTTTGAAAAAAACGCCTTAGGCGAAAGCTATTTTTGAAAGTTTTTTGCTACAAAAAGTTGCGGAATGAATTTTTTCTCGTATATTTGCTTCCAGATTCCGCAAAAACGCGGACACAAGGATCAGAGAGGGCGTTCAACGAAACATTTGAATCGGAGAGATGGAAAATCCTTCAACCAGTAATATCATTTTTTACGCGAGCCCACAGGGCAATACCCGCATCGAGGTGATCCATGAGGGCGAGACCTTTTGGCTCAGCCAAAAACGAATGGCCGAGCTCTTTGGGGTCGAAGTCCCAACAATCAATGAGCATCTCAAGAATGTGTATTCAACAGGCGAACTTGATCGTGAGGCAACTGTTAGGAATTTCCGAATAGTTCAATTGGAGGGAACTCGAGAAGTCACCCGCGAGGTCGCTTGCGCCAACCTAGACGCGATCATCGCGGTCGGGTACCGCGTGAATAGCTTCCAAGCCACGCAATTTCGCATCTGGGCGACCAAGACGCTGCGCGAATACATCATCAAAGGCTTTGTGATGGACGACGAGCGGATGAAACAGGGCTCGCGCTTCGGCAAGGACTATTTTGAGGAACTGCTAGAGCGCATCCGCGAGATCAGGGCTAGCGAACGGCGTTTCTACCTCAAAATCACGGATTTGTTTGAGCAGTGCAGCATCGACTACGACCCCAAGGCGGAAATCACACGCAAATTCTTCCAAACCATCCAAAACAAGCTTCATTGGGCGATTACTGGGAAGACAGCTGCCCAAATCGTCGCCGAACGCGCCAGCCTCCAAGCGCCCAACATGGGCCTCACGACCTGGAAAAATGCACCAAGGGGTAAAATCCAGAAATCGGATGTCACTGTCGCAAAGAACTACCTCCAAGAAAAGGAGATCAAACAGCTGGAACGTGTGGTCACAATGTACCTCGACTACGCCGAGAACCAAGCCGAGCGGCAAATCCCAATGAAAATGAAGGACTGGGCGCTGAAACTCGATGGTTTCCTGCAATTCAATGAATACGACGTGCTCAGAGACGGCGGGAAAGTGACCGCTGAAATTGCCAAACAACTCGCAGAAGGGGTCTGGGATCAATTTAGGCCAGCCCAAGACACACGATTTATAAGCGATTTTGAGCTGGAAATGCAGAATCGGCTGGCGAAAAGAGGGGATTGATCCAGCAGTGTTTAGAAGCGGAGACTCAAAAATTTCCCATTCATTTGCCCAGCTAGGTATTTAACTTTGGGAAACTTGCGCGTCTTCTCAAACTCGACAGGCACTGGCTAGTTATTGCTGCACATGAAAAAAATCTTCATCACGGGCGCTTCGGGATTCATCGGCGGAGCCATCGCAAGGCGGCTTGCAGACGCGCATTGGGTGCTCGCGATGGCGCGCAGCCCGCAGAGCAGCGCCAAAATCAAGGCGCTGGGTGCGCGACCGCTGGCCTGCACACTGGAAACAATCGAGGCCGGCCTGCTCAAGGAGGTCGATGTCGTGATCCATTGCGCGGCATTTGTGGAACCGTGGGGCCGATTCAAGGATTTTCAGTCGGCCAATGTCGAAGGTACGCGGCGTTTGCTGGAAATGGCCCAAAAGGCGGGCGTGAAGCGCTTCATTCATGTGAGCACCGAGGCTGTGCTTTTTTACGGTCAAGACATGATCGACATTGACGAATCCTATCCTTATCCAGACAGCAGCCCCTTCCCCTACAGCGAAACGAAGCGACAAGCCGAGCAACTTGTCCTCCGCGCGAATATTCCCGGCAAGTTTGAGACGATCGCCCTGCGCCCCCGCCTCGTCTGGGGCCCGGGAGACGAGACCATTCTCGCCAACCTCGTCGAAATGGTCGATAAGGGCCGTTTTCGCTGGATCGACGGTGGCGACTACCTCACGAGTAGCTGCCATGTCGCCAACTGCGTCGAGGCCACGGTACAGGCGCTGGACCGCGGCACGGGCGGAGAAGCCTATTTCGTTGTGGACAAGGAGACGAGCACAATGCGCGATTTCCTCACGCAATTGCTCGCGACCGCAGGCCGCGTGCCTGGCGACAAAAGCATGTCGAGCAACATCGTGCGCCCTGCGGCTTGGCTACTAGAAATGATTTGGAAGCTGTTTCGCATTTCCAAAAAGCCACCCGTGACGCGGTTCTCGGCGGCGATCATGTCGGCACATTGCACGATCGACAGCGACAAGGCCTACCTGGACCTAGGTTATCGGCCAGTCATCACGGTCGAGGAAGGCATGCGGCAGCTCAAGGAAAAAAGATAGGCAGGCCGTTCCCCCGTTTTGGGAAGCCACCTGCCTATGGCGCTGACGATCAAAGCTCCATTTTCCAGAAGCTGAAGGGCTTGGCGCGCCGGCCTGCCTCACCACATTGCTTGAGCCCCTCCATTTGCCCCCAACTGCGCGACAAAAATGTGGGCACCTCATCGGTCTGTTCAAAGCAGAACCGTCTCGGCAGATCCGTGTAAATCGATCTTGGCGGTTGGCTGTAGGAAATGCCTTTGAGGCGCGCACCGCAGTCGGGCGTATGCATATAGACTGTGTGCAGCCCCAGGTCATTGCGGATGAATTCCAACGTCGCGCACAACATGGCCTCAGACCAAATTTTTTCCAGCGGAGCCAGCATCTCCTTGTGATATTGCAAGAAACGAAGGTCGTTTTTGCGCGCCGATTTGCGCGGTACATGGTACCACCGACTATCGTTTCCGATCGATTGGCCTTCCTCGACCATATCCTGGGCTGAGCGCAACCAGTCATTTTGGATCTCCTCGATCAGAACCTCTCCCGTTTCCAGATCGAGGTCCAATCTCGCCCAAGCGAGGTTCAGCCGCTCGCCATCACGCATGTGGTTGCGGTAGCGCAAGGTCTCCATCGCAGGCCCCAAGCGCAATTTGGAGACTTTGCGGTCGTGGCTAGGCCCGAAATCGAGCCGCAACACAAGGCTGATGCCGGGTCGCGAGACTTGTGTCCAACCCCAGTTGTCTTCCTCGCCCCATTGGTCGAGGCTGCGGCTGAAGCTCCAGCCGTCATGAGGCGCGATCGCAAGCAGGTCAGCAGCCCGCAAGACGGGATTGCGTGCACAATGCTGCTTCAAAAGGTCTTTTTGAAGCAAACCGCCCAAGCGGCTTTGTTTCATCTCGCCGATGCGCAGCCCGTCACCAGCTGCCCAGCCAGCGAGTAGCAAAGCATATTTATCCTTGAAGTATCGATAGGAAGTACACTGCGGTCCCAGTTGAGACAGCAAGCCGTCCAATTCTGCGGTGTTCATTTTGAAAATATTTTTGAATGCGTGGCCATGCAGCGGGCATGACCACATCAATGATTGTGGAAATTGGAGGCGACCTACAGACGATGGTTCTTCGCCTAGGTAGGACGCAGTTTATTTGTAGTCAGCGCATTGTGCCTTCAGGACTAGACTTTGGATTTTGGATTGCGGCAATACATAATATTCTGGTTAGATTCGCCAAATACGCAATCACCATCGAAAGTACATAGCCTCAGCTGCCGAACAGACTAATTTCAAAGCTCAATGGCTCCCTCAATGGGTTGATTGGAAATCGCAGAACGCGAAGAATCCGATGGAATCTTGCTAACTTAGGGTCAGATTCAGCAGATACCATGAAAGCCATCGAGAAATTTTTGAATCTTTTGCGCAGCTATACCATGCGGGTCCCTATGTGGCTCAGGCTCACTTTACTGGCGCCAGCATTTTTGCTTCCAGCCTATTGGGCATTTGACTTCTCGGGTGGGTACCGTTACATGGCCTACCTGCAGACTGGCGGTGAGGCAGGTGAATACAGCGCAACCTTGGCCTATCTTTTGCCGTGCCTGGTACTGCTGCTCATGTCGCTTCCAGTGATCATTTTGCTCGGCACTTTGTTTCCAGAGAAGCCCGAATCAGAAACAAAGATGGGTGCCAAAGGGCTCTTTTAGGCCCGCTACGCGTGTCCGTAACCTATCGAGGAGGTGGCCCCGGCCCCAAATGCGGCCCTTTGAAACCGCCCTCGGGTTGGCGTTTGTGGGCTAGGAGATCTGGCAAAAGAAGCTGGAATCGAACGGCTTGCTCAGGTGTGCAAAATGCAAGTATTTCTTGGAAATGGCGGTAGCGCTCCTTTTCAGCCTCCACTTGGACCGCGCCGATCTTGTCGAGTGCAGCCATCGCTGCCACTGAGTCGGCCTCAGGCTTTCCGAATGAGGCAAAGGCTTCGTGTCGTAGCCTGACGATCTGCTGGAAGTAACCGTCCATGCGCTCGAAATGTACTTGTTGCACACCTCTGACACGCTCGGTCTCCTCAGCATTCATCCCCAATTCCTTGGGCAACCCGCCACGCCGAGGTTCCCCATGCCCATGCAAGGGAGGGTGATCGGCAAGCGATGGCCTCAACCAGACAACCGTAAGGACTGTAATATTGAGGGCCACAAGCAGTACAACCAAGATCCACGGAAGGCGAGTGTTGGGAAATGTGCTCATGACAATTAGAAATCAGCGTTGTTAAGCGAATATTCACTCCTAATTTCATCAATCATGTCCACAGGAGTATGCACATCATTGCTACTCCTCACGAAATGTGAAATTGTAACCCAGTTGACAGCCAGCACGACGAGCGCCGCTGCAATCGACAATGCCGGCCGCAGCCACAGTGGGCGCACCACAGGCACTTGTGCCTCTCTGACGCCTTGCATCACCTTGGACTTGAGCCCCGGCGGCGGAGATACTTGCGCGACTTGGTCTGCGAGACCTAGCGTTGCCTTTACCTGCCTGCGAATTTCATTTTCCTCCATCCTGGTATCCTTAAAGATGTCGTGTAATTAGATGCCCTTCATTTCCAAAACTTGCGCTATTGGTCTTGTCGGTAAAAAATTTCCAACTTTTTTTGAAGGCCCTTCTTCGCGCGAAAAAGCAAGGATTCGATGCTTCCTATGCTTAATTGCATGATTTCGCCGACTTCCTCGTAGCTGCGGCCCTCGATTTTGCTGAGTGTGAAAGCAATCCTTTGTTGCTCGGGAAGACGCTCGATGGCAGCATATAGGTGGCGGGCACGCTCCTTGTTTTCCAAGGAAAACCCGGGGTGGTCGATCTCATCTGCCCGCACATCCCAACCTGCTTGTTGCAGCCCGATGAGTGAAAGCAATTGCCCTGCACGCTTTTTGCGGCTGCGGCTGCGAATGAGCTCCAGGGATTTGGTCACTGCAATGCGGTGGATCCAGGTTCCCAAGGATGCACGTCCTTCAAAACGATCGATCGACTTGAACACCTCCATAAAAACTTCTTGCGTGAGGTCTTGGGCATCGTCGCGGTTGAACACGAAACCCAGACAAGCATTGTACACCCTAACTTGAAAACGATCGAACAGGGCCTCAAAGGCCTTTCCATCCCCAGCCTTGATCTGATCAATCAGTTGCCAATCCTCCATTGTCGGGCAAAGTGCAACTTTTTCAAGAGACCGACAAACGGGGTTGTCCTCGGCAGTAAGACCAATGGCGAATCAATGCAGATATGGGACAAATTTGGTTTTGGAGATGAATCTTGCCAACTTTCAACACCTAAACGATTCGAATAAAATGGACATTACATCCTTGGGATTGGGGCAGCATGCTACCACAGGGTCACTGCTCAGAATGGCCGTGCCGATCATATTGGGCGGTGAGGGTCGGTCTTGGCAGGAATTCGCAGTAGCCTTTCAGGCAAGATTGAGCGAAACGCTTGATCTTGGCGACATGATGCAAGTGGCAAGTCAGGCTTGGGCCATCAAAGCACTTCTAAATCATGGATCTGCCGATCAAATCGACTATTGGATCCCGCAATTGCTGCAAGGCGGCCTTGCCGCCACAGCCCTTGCCGAGCCACAGAGCGGCACAGACATCACCCAGCTGCAAACGGTACTCACGCCCGACAACATGGGTTGGATCCTGAACGGGCACAAACGCAATATCTCACATGCCGCCGAGGCCATCCTCATCATCTGCCTCGCCCAAGAAGCCGATGGCATGGCCCATCGCCTCGTCTTGCTTGACCATAGCCGGCACCCATGTCTGGCGCTGCCCTCCCCCACCAAAATCGGCCTTGCTACCCTCCCGACAGCCGATCTGCAACTGGATGCCATTCCGATTGCAAAGCACGATTTGCTCGCCCACGATAAAAATGCATTGGCGACGCTGGCCGATTTCATGACTTTTGGCCGCAGCCTCATCGCGCTGGGTGTCGCTGCCATCTTAAAAAGGCACTTGCAAGACATTCTCACATACAGCGAAACACGCACGTCGGGCGGTCGCCCTATCTCAGCGCAGCAATACATGCAGCGCAAGCTCACCGATGCACAACTGGGCATCACCCAGACACGTCTGCTCGCGGAGGCCACGCTACAAGCGCACCTTGCAGGAGCGCCCGATGCCCTCGCCCTCGGCAACATGGCCAAGATCACAGCCAGCCAAGCCCTCCTCACCTGCAGCCAAGATTTTCTGAGCATCCTAGGCACCACAGGATTCCAAGACGGGCCCATCTCCCGACTCGCCATCGACGCCCTCGCTTTTCAAGCCATCGGTGGCACCGAGGAAATTCATCGCATACAGCTGTTCAAACAAATGCAGCGCGGCGTGATTTGAAAACGTGAAGGACAAGCGCCATCCACCAAGCTTGGACGCTGCAACACAACGCATTACCGCCCGACCCAAAAGCCAGACCTTGGGCTGGCCCGACACACATTTGTTCCCAGCCATCAGCCCTAGCCCCTGCAACCACCATTTGGCATTCACCGCCATTCCGCTTAATTTTAAAACATGGCAATCAAGGTATTGGTGGTCGATGATGAGCCCGATGTGGCGGTGATTTTCCGGCAGAAGTTTCGGCGGCGGGTTGCTGCTGGAGAATTGGAGTTTTGTTTTGCCGAAAACGGGCGGCTCGCACTCGAGCAGCTACGCGTAGATCCTGAGATTTCGCTCGTTTTCACCGACATCCGCATGCCCAGCATGGATGGCCTCACATTTCTCAAGGAGATGAAATCCCTTGAGCGTCAAGTCTTATTGCCGATCGTCGTGAGCGCCTATGACGACATGCCCAATATCAGGGAGGCCATGCGGCAAGGTGCTTGGGACTTTGTGATCAAGCCCATCGACCTCGATGACCTGGAGCGTGTGCTCAATCAAGCCCTTGTCGAGATCCACCAAAAGCTGGAGGCGATCGCCCTTGCACAGCGGCTCGCCGCTGCCGAGCAGGAGCGCCTGCTCCTTCAGCGCAGCAAGGAACTTCAAAAAGAATTTTTTGAAGACATCACCCATGAATTTCGTACCCCGCTCACCTTGCTGCTCGCTCCCTTGGAATCCGCGCTGGGCTTGAGCTCAGAAAAGCAGGTTTTGGACTACCTGCACCTCGCAAAAAAGAGCGGTGTGCAATTGCAAGACTTGGTAGATCAATTGCTGGACTTCGCCAAGATCGACAGTCACAAATTAAAGCCACACTTGCAGGCGACCGATTTGAATCAGTTGTTCTTGGAGCTGCACAAGGCCTTCGAGCCGCTTGCGGCGCAAAAGCAGATCATCATTGAAACCTACATTGAAGGAGAGCTGATAGGTGTCACAGATCGCAACATGTTGTCGCGGATCATGCTCAACCTGTTTTCCAACGCAATCAAGCATTCACCCCTGCAAATGGAGGTTGCTTGCCGCGTCTATCCCTGCCCATCTGGGATCCAAATCAGCATTGACAATTGTAGCAAACACGGCGTTTCATTGACGGAAACCGATACTACGTTTTCGCGTTTCCAACCTATTGGACCGAATTCAAGTACCCAATATGGCAGCTCCGGTCTGGGACTTGCAATTTGCAAATCCTTGGTCGATGCCTTGGGTGGCACCATCTCCCTGGCCAATGGATATGGTGCTAAGACTTGCTTTGAAGTCGAATTGCCGATGGATTTGGTTCCAAGGGAATTGCTGAATCCTGCGGAAACTGAAAATTCATTTCAGGTTTCTCATTCATTTATTCCGTTTCATGCAGCGAATGTGAATGCACAGAATCCGCAGGAAAAACCGTTGCTCCTCCTCGCCGAAGACCATCCTGACATGCGCAACTACCTGCGTCAAATCCTACAACAGGACTTTCATGTCGTCGCGGTAGCCGATGGCCGACGCGCACTCGATGAGGCGCGTGTGCTCATCCCTGACCTCGTGCTCACCGATTGGATGATGCCCGAGATGGATGGCTTGGAGTTGTTGCAAAACTTGCGCCTCGACCGCGACACCCACCACATCCCGGTCGTGATGCTCACCGCCAAAGCCGATCTCGAACACAAGCTGCAAGGCATTGCATCTGGCTCAGAAGCCTTTTTGCCCAAGCCATTTCAGCCTGAAGAGCTCAAAGCAGTGCTGCATGGCCTGCTCACGCAACGTGAGCGCCTACGCGAACAGTTTCGCAAAGAGATGCTGCACCCTGAAAAAATCGCACACCACTCGATGGAAGACGTTTTCATCGCCGATGTGAAGCGGGTAATGGAAAGGTATCTCATGGATGAGCAATTTGGCGTGGAGTCCATGGCCGATGCACTCGCCATGAGCAGGCGCACGCTCATGCGTAAGCTCAGCGCCGTGACGGGTCAGGCACCCGTCAAGTTTATCCGCACCTACCGGTTGGAACGCGCCCTGCAAATGCTGCACGACAACACCGCCCCGGTATGGGAAATCGCTGTCAAAACCGGATTTGGGAGTGCTTCCTACTTTACAAAATGTTTCAAAGATCATTACGGCAAGAGTCCCAAGGAGGCCATTCACCAAAACTGACATGCAGCGGGGGAGACATATTGAGATCAAAATGTTGTGCAATTTGCGCTTGGGGCAATGGAAACTCTTGAGTAAATTCTGGTTTCCATTTCTAGTTTTCTGGCTAGCCGCGCTCCAAGGCCGTGCACTCCCCACCAAAGAAGTCCTGAGCAGAGCCGCCTATTTCCTGACTAGCAACCGTGATTCGGCCTATTTCTATGCCGACGCTGGCCTCAAGCTCGCCGAATTGGAAGCCAATGACACCCTGATTGGTGACGCCTTGATGCTGCGTGGCGAGGCTTTGTATCTACAAAATCGCTACCGCGAGGCGCTCCGGGATTTTAGGCGTCGAGAACGCCTAGCCGCTAGCCATGTCGAGCGACTACCCGATGCCAAGGCTTGGATGTGGGTAGGCGAGATCAGCCTAGCGACCGACAGCTTCCAAGCAGCTGTCTTGGCCTTTGACGAGGCCTTTGTGCAATGGCAGGCGATCGGGGACGAGCCCAAAAAATCGCTGGCCATGTTGCGCAAAGGCAAGGCACTTGAATTGCAAAAAGACAGCACCGAGGCGCGGCTAGCTTATGAAGCGGGCCTCAAGATCGCGCGGCGGGCCTACGCGCAGCACGAGACTGGCCTCGCGCATCAATACCTCGGCTTCCACTACATCGGCACGCACACCTACGAGCTCGCCCGGCAGCACCTGCGCAATGCACTCATGCACCTGGAAAAAGGCCGCCAAGACCAGGATCGCGCACAATGCTACAAAGGCTTGGCGCAAGTCGGCGTGCTCGAGAAAAAATTCAATATCGCCCTCCAAGATGCACAAACGGGTTTGCACCTCGCACAGGAAATGGGTTCACGTAGCCTCACGATGGATTTGTACCTGCTGCTAGGCGACATCATGGCTGGCAAAGGTGACTTTGAAAGCGCCTCTGACTACTACAAGCTCAACGCGCTTGTGCGCGACAGCCTCACGGGCGCTGCAGGTGCACGCGAACTCTCAGAGGTGGTGTTGCAATATGAAAAGGAAAAGGCTGTGCTCGGCAGGGAAAAGGCTATTCAACAAAATGCGCTTCAAAATGCGCAATTGGCTTTGCGCGACGCAGAAATCAAGCGTCAAACCACGCGCTCATATTTCATCCTCGCAGGCATGGCTGTGGCGATCCTTTTTGGGGGCTTTCTCGCATACGCCTTCATGCAAAAGAACCGCGCCAATCGCCGCTTGCAACAAGCACTCAGCGACCTCAGCACTGCCCAAGACCAACTTGTACGCTCAGAAAAGCTCGCCTCCCTCGGTCAAGTCACGGCAGGGATCGCCCATGAAATCCGCAACCCACTCAACTTTGTAAACAATCTGAGCAAGCTCAGTGTGGGCATGATCGATGAGCTCGCAGAGGAGCTGCAAGACATTGCTGGCAAACCCTTGGAGGGCAAAAAAGCCGCCTTGTTACAGGAATACTTCGACGACATCCGCTCCAATGCGCAAAAGGTTTTGGAGCATGGTGAACGAGCAAGCCGCATCGTGCGTGACATGTTGCAGCACTCGGCCTTGGAAGAGGGCGAAAAGACTGAATTTGAGGTAAATGAGCTCGTCGAGGAATATATGAAAGTCGCTTTTCACAGTCAGCCAGCCATCCAAGAGGGCGGCGCCAATGCCAATTGTGACCTGGTCTTTGAGTTGGATCCGCTGGCGGGGAAAATCAAGGGCCTGCGCCCCGAAATCGGGCGCGCGTTGCTCAATATCATGGTCAACGCTTTTGAGGCCGTGCAAATACAACGCGAGGCAGGCATAGCCGATTACCTTCCTAGCGTGCGCCTGCGCACCGAGCACCTCAGCAACGGCGTGCGCATCAGCATCCAAGACAATGGCCCAGGCATCGATCGCTCCAATGTGAACAAAGTTTTTGATCCCTTTTTCACGACCAAACCGCCCATCAAAGGTACTGGCCTAGGCCTGAGCCTCGCCCATGAGACCATCGTGCGCAAGCACAAAGGCAAAATCGAGGTCGATAGCAGCCCAGCCAAAGGCACAACCTTTCAGATTTTTTTGCCGCGCTGAGCCACTACCCACCGCGACAAACATCGGCAGCACTGGAAATCCATTGTTCGTTGGCCCGCCCCAGAGGCTTGCTTGTGGGCCGACGAACGATGCTGAGTACTTCTATCCATGACAATTCCGATGGATGAAGCACTGGAAATCCCCTGTTCGTTGGCCCGCCCCACAGGCTTGCTTGTGGGCCGACGAACGATGCCGTGTACTTCTATCCAGGACAGTTCCGATGCATGAAGGACTGGAAATCGCCTGTTTCATTGCTCACCAAGAAACAAAAAAACGCATTGTCCCAAATTCAAAAGTTGTTGTCCCAAAACCACCAAACCATGGCGTGGCTAGGCGTATCAAGAGGTATAAAACATTTGATCGAAATACTTCTTCGCCTAAAAAATGAAAACGACTTCTGCCCTCCTCGGTTCCGCCATCACAGCTATCGCCATCCTCCTCTTCGCCCTGATGTTTGGCGGATGTGCCCAGACAAACCCCGACGCTGCAGCCGACTTGCAAATCCCCGTCGTGCCCACGACGCTTGTTTACTCCATCGATGCTCCCGGCGGATTTGACCGCACCGCGATTGCGCACAGCAAGCCCAAAAGTCACAAGCCCGAGACATTCCGCATTGAAGGCAAAGCCCAAACGATCACGCTCGACCAAGCATTTCTGGACCTAGCAGCAGACACCGCCGCTGTCTATAACATGGCCGACCTGGGCCTCGCCACCGAACTCGGCGATGGCTTGCTCTCTGACTACCACAGCACCGAACTCAGCATCTTGAAAGCTGTGACTTGCAAAGCGATCGTAGCCCATGAACCGCTGGACGAGAACAATCTGTTTTCGGCCACCTCCAGCCGCGTTTATTGCTACACGCAGGCCGCGTTGCCACAAGGCAAATCTGGTTTGATCCAGCATATTTGGCGCCACGAGGGCGTCGAAAAACACCGCGTAGAGCTTTTTGTACAAGGCCCCACTTACCGAACGAGCAGTTACAAAACCATGGAACCTAGCCTTGCGGGCCGCTGGACCATCGAGATCGCTACCGAAAATGGTGACGTGCTAGATGTCCTTGAGTTTTTGGTGAATTGAGACACACACCGCCATTGCAACACAACCTTTGGATGATGTTGGATTTGAAAGGCCGCTTCGTCAGGGAGCGGCTTTTTTTTGCGCCTGATTCTAGGAGTTGCTTCAAATACGTGCCTCACTCCATCATGCGATTCCGCACACACCGCAAATAGGCGTGTCCGTTTTTCAGGATGTACATCTCCTTCCAATCGCCATGCAAATCGACTTGCCGGTATGCGTATTCATAGTTTTCGTTGGCAATGCTACCCGTATCTGCTGGGTTGGTTGTCGCAGGAAACAAACGAGATTGCGTTTTTTGTCTCTACTAAATCTGGAAGTTCACAAGGATCGGGGGTCGCGCACCTATCAACATGATTGCTATAATGGGCAAAAAAAATTGCATTTGACCCACACTAAATGTATTGACTGTCAATATATTCACATAAAACTTCACTCCTTGATGCGTAATGCAATTCGAAAGTACCCTTTCCACGGGTCTAAGGAAGTATGAACTTTGAATCAAATCAGAAATTCTAATGAAAAAAGATATGTATCGAAACACCCTTCTTCTCTTGCTATTCCTATTTACGAGTACGCTTTATGCCCAAGTGCAACTCTCAGTGACCATGGCGACCACGCCTGCGTGCAGCCTCGATGGCTCAATCACAGCCACCGTCACAGGTGGCACTGCCCCCTATACCTATACTTGGTATGGCCCCAATGGCCCGATTGCAATCAACTCCAACACGCTCACGGGCATTGCAGGTGGCCAATATTATGTGCAGGTCGTGGACCAAAACCAATTGTATGGCTGGGGTCAAGACGTGGTCACACCCCCATTTACATTCAACGTCACCGCCACACCAGAGCTTTGCGGCGATGGTACAGGCACAGGGACTGCCACAATTACTTCAGGCGGCGTCGCTCCATTTTCCTACCTCTGGACCAATGGCATGACGACCCCCGTGATTACAGGCCTGCACCAAGGGAATTATGAACTGACGATCACGGATGCCATGGGCTGCTTTGTGTCCTCGGTACACGACTCCTTGTTTGGTGGTACCGTCGCCGTGGTACAAGACAGCTCCCCAATGAGCTTTGGGATCAATACCACCAACAGCCTCTGTACCGATGGCACTGCCTCAGTGGTCAATATTGCTAATGGAACCGCGCCCTATAGCTATGTTTGGAGCACGACACCAGCACAGTTTACCGCAACCGCAACCAACCTGCTCGGTTGGTCCTATGGGCAAGTCACTGTGACCGACGCCGCAGGCTGCACGAGCATCAATTATTATTCGATTACACAATCACCCAACGGTCTCAGCCTGCTGAGCACGCAAACCGATGAGACTTGCCTCCAAGCAAACGGTAGTGCCTCGGTCACGGTGCTGGGCGGCACCGCTCCCTTCACCTACCTCTGGTCCAATGGCGCGACCACTCAGTCGGTCTCGGGCCTGTCCTACGGATATTATACCGTGACCGTCACCGACAACAATGCTTGCCCTAAACTCGGTCAATTCTATGTCCAGCGCACTGATCCCATGGGACTCTCCCTGACGAGAAACAATCCTGGTTGCAACAACCTGGGCGGATCCATGTCTGTCTCCATCTTCGGCGGAACAGCACCCTACAATTATCTTTGGAGCAATGGAGCGACCACGAGCAGCATCAGCAATCTTGGCACGGGGTACTACAGTGTCACAGTGACCGACGCCAATGGTTGCTATGACCACGCATGGGACGAATTGTTTTTGCCGTCCAATTGCTATGGCACTGTCTCGGGCTACAGCCTGGGCGACCTCAACAACAATTGTATCCACGATGGTTCCGACATTCCCCTCCCCAATAGGATCATTGACATGGGTAGTGTATTCTATGGCATCACCGATGCGAGCGGCTACTACAATGAGCAGGTATTGCCAGGGAGCTATACTGTCGCACAGCCTACGCCTCCCAACTACTACACCTTGGCTTGCCCATCGGCACCCAACACCTACACGGTAAGCAATATCGTCGCTGGGCAATCGGTGAGCAACCTGGACTTCTTCAATACGACAACTTCCACGGTTCAAGACCTCTCCATCGCCGTGTATGCAGATCCAGCGCGCCCTACCGCATCGCAGAATGTTTGGATCTATTACCGCAACGACGGTGCTGTCATGCAAAATGCCACCATCAACTTCGTGCATGATGCACTCATGAGCCTGAACTATGGCGGTTGGAACCTCTCCAACTACAACTTGGGAACCCGCACGCTCACCTTCAATGTCGGCCCTGTCGCTCCAGGGGGCACGGGATCGGTCTATTGCAACTTTACCATCCCGACCACCACGGTCATTGGGACCACCTATTCGCAATATGCCGAGATCCTACCCATGGCTACCGACTTCACGCCTGCCGACAATCAAGTGACGCTTCCTGGTACAGTCGTGGGTTCCTTTGACCCCAATGCCAAGTCGGTGATGCCCGACGGCATGATCACCCAGGATGACTCGGTACTCACCTATACCATCCAGTTTCAAAACACTGGCAATGACACTGCCTTCACTGTAGCGATCCGCGACACGATAGACGCCAATATGGACATCTACAGCTTGGAAGTATTGGGTGCAAGCCATTATTACACGATGGATGCTGCTGCTCCAGGTGCGGTCATCTTTACCTTCGACAACATCATGCTCGCCGACAGCAATATCAATGAGCCTGCCAGCCACGGTCACATCGTCTATCGCATCAGGACAAAGCACAACCTGCCACTGGGCACCACGATCCGCAACCGTGCAGCAATCTACTTTGATTACAACGCACCTGTGATCACGAATACCACGCTCAACACCTTGGGAACTACCTCAGCCGAATCGGGCGTAGCGGTATCGACCACCTTCAAGCTATTCCCCAACCCAGCAACCGACAAGGTGAGCCTCCAATTGGGAAGCAACTGGGAAGGCGAGACGCAAGTCGCCGTGCGCGACCTGAGCGGCCGCTTGCTCCATAGCGCCACCATGAATCCAGCGCGTAGCCGCGATCTGGAACTGGACTTGGAGTCCTTGAGCAGCGGTCTCTATCTTGTGGAATGCACCCACAAGGGCCACCGTATGGTGCGTAAGTTGGTGCTGCAATAAAAAACTGGACATTTAGTTAATTCTCACTTAGACCTGACAGGCCGCCTTGCAAAAGGTGGCCTGTCTCTTTTTGTGCGCCAAGGTGCGGATCGCATTACGCGGCATGCGAGCCTGGAGCTTTTCCTTAGCCTAGGCTGTCCTCATCCTCGGTGGCTTGTACTGACGCCTTGTGTAGGAAAAACCCTATTTCCCAGAGCAAGAGCATCCCCATCAAGACGATGTAAGGTGCCAAAAAACGCGGCCGATAGGAGATGTACACCAAATGAAAGATCATGGGAATGGCCGTGATCAATCCCAAAACCATCAATTCCCATCGGTCGCGGCGGCGCAGCCATAGCAACAGTGCAAGCAGGAGCACGCCCCACCACAGCCACCAGATAAGCGGCATATAAACATTGCCAAAGGTGAGGCTGCGCCAAATGCTGGGAATGTCTTCTTCACGATCGGCGAGGCTGTAGCCATAGGTCTGCAACATGAGGCTGTCGATGTAGGCATATTCGTGCGCAGGGTGGTAATAGTGCAGCCCAGGCGTGAATCGATAGTCGATATAGTTGAGTTCATGGGCAAACCGAAAGTTGTCGGAGATGAATTGCCGCTCTGCCTGCCAAAAATGTCGCGCCATGATCGCTTGGGCCACGCGCCCAAAGATGCTGTCGCAAGCATTGACACCGAGGTTGGCGGCAAAGCCACGGGCCTCATAGTCTGCCACACAATCTTTGTAGCCGAGATAGCTGAGCTCTCGACGCAGCTCTCGATGGGCAGCGAGCTGCCCGCTTGGATACAAGTGCGGATGTACATAACGGGCAAAGGCGGGGTCGCCCGCCTCGGTCGAGTCATACATGGACGATGAAAAATCCCAGCGCACACGACCTTCAACCGTATAGATATCGCCTTGGTTGATGATTTTTTGTCCGACAAAGACAAAGCTATAACAGAACAGAAAAGGCACAATTGCCAAGGCCAATCCCTTCATCCGCGTCAGCAGCGGCCATTTCCAGCGCAACAGCATCAACCCCAACAAAGGCAAGTGAATCATCGCACTCAGCTTGGCCATGAAACAAAGTCCCATCATCGCCCCTAGCAGCAGGGCGGTCTGCCACCTGCCATGGCGTAGCCATAGCACGAGCATGGCCACACTCAGCAACGAGAAGCTTGTAAAAAAGCTCTCAGAAAGCATCGAATGGTTGTAAAACATTGTGAGTGGCTCCAAAGCAGCCAGCCCCAAGGCCGCCCAATGCAGGATTGGCCGATTTGCAAACAGCACGCTGGTCAGCAGCGCCGCCGCCGCCGCATAGAGCAGGCACTGCAAGCCTATGATGAACCATACATTTGGCCAGAGCTTGGAGCAGGCTGCGATGTAGATGTTGAGCAAGGGGTTGTGGTAGATATCCCAGCTGAGTCCTCCCCGAATGAACGAATTGGTATCGATCTCATATAAAGGAGTACCGATCGCTAGGCATATCCATTGCACGGCAACCACGAAGGTCACACCGGCCCAAAATCCCTTGCTGCGCACGATGTCGAGTGGCCTTTGCATCGCTCAAATTTAAGATATAGTTCGGCAAGTATCCATTTTGCAACAGCCTATCTGATAGCAACCAAAAATCAACCCCATTGCACATGCAAAACATTCCCTTTGTTTGACGCGAAAGAACAGACAATTTGTGTCCAAACACAGGTTACACGAAATAATCTCGTTGAAAAACTGGCAATTACACTTGCATTGTATCAGATTTTTACATTAATTGGCATATTGTTGATTGATAATTGTGGCAAGGCGCGCTATCTGTATTAGCTATTTTTTTTGACGCGGTTCGATGCTTGATCTCTACGAACCGTTTATTGACTCGATAGTAACGTCTGCCCATAAAAACCGGGGAAGAATTCATGCTTCTCCGGTTTCTTTTTTGTGCAAGACAACGCTGAATGCATCGCCCATTTTTCCCTTTTTGGCGAATGCAGGAGGGTGCCCTTAACCCCATGTTGTAGCCCAATGTCATTCAGTTAAGGATTTTGAACCTGAAATCGGTACGCTTGGCAAGCCTGAAGGGCTCGAATGTGAGTAGCCCTGGACGAAGTCCGGGGCTAGGGCGAATCACCAGGCCAACAACCCAGAATGGGTTGAATGTTAGCAACCTACATGAATAACTGTCAACATTCAACTCCGCCTGCGGCGGATTGACACTTCAATGGGTTCGCAGACGGTGGGTTTGGCTTCGCCGATTTGCAATTCACCCACCGTTAATCACATTCAAATCCTCCGGACTTGTCCTACATTCCTTCACTGAATCACATTGTGTTGTAGCCCATGTGAGGATCGCTCCACCGCCAATACATCTTCCAACAGGAATCTACACGATGGTTTCCTTATATTTGCCAGCGCGATTGGCATACCATCATCAGATCGCCTGTAAGACCATGGAACCTAAGAAAAAACTCGTTGTACTCACAGGAGCAGGCATCAGTGCCGAGAGCGGCATTGCCACCTTTCGGGGGTCGGGCGGCCTCTGGGAAGGCCGCGACGTGACCCAAGTGGCATCGCCCGAGGGCTGGAAGCAGGACCAAGCACTCGTCCTCGACTTCTACAACCAGCGTCGCCGTCAAATGGTGCAATGCACGCCCAATGCTGGGCACCAAGCGCTAGTGGCTTTGGAAGAATACTTCGATGTGCAGATCATCACGCAGAACATCGACGACCTGCACGAGCGTGCGGGTTCGACCAAGGTCATGCACTTGCATGGAGAGATCTTGCTGGCGCGCAGCACCCGCAATCCCGCCTTGATCTACCCGCTACCCGGCGGCAAAGACATCGTCATCGGCGACACCTGCGCTGAGGGTTCCCAGCTGCGACCCCATATCGTCTGGTTTGGCGAAGATGTACCTCTTTTTCCACAGGCTGTGGCGCTGAGCCGCACCGCCGACATCTACATTGTCGTGGGCACCTCACTTGTGGTGTATCCCGCAAATACACTTGTCACCTACCCATTGCCGGGCGCGCCCGTCTATATCGTCGATCCCAACAAACCCGAAATCGGTTATCAAAAACGCATCCGCTTCATCTTGGAAAACGCCACCACCGGCCTTCCAAAAATCATGGATGAGCTGATTGCCCAGGCCTGAGGCGCATAGGTAGGCGCGTGGCGAGTATGGCAGACCACTGACGTGCAGGCCAAATCCCCGTGCCCCCAGCGCAATTCAACCAAACCCCGTATCTTTGCACAACGCAGGCAATCGTGTCGGCGCAAATGTGATGGTGAAAACAATGATGATTGCTGGCCTTCTCTTGGGAATGGTGCTAGGCCTACAAGCCCAAGGCACCGATCCAGAATATGCGCGCAAGCTCAAATCGCTCTACAAAGGCACAGTGCCCTTGATCACGCCCCAGGGTCTGGCCCAGGAGTTTCTGAGCACGCGTATGCCATTGATCCTCGACACACGCACCCCGAACGAATATGCGGTGAGCCACATCGCCACCGCTCAATTTGTCGATTTTGGCAAATTCAACAAAAAAGTCGCCCAAGATTGGGATCCTAGTAGGCCGATCGTCGTCTATTGCACGGTCGGCTACCGCAGTGAGCGTATCGGCGAACAGTTGAAGAAGCTGGGCTTCAAAGACGTGCGCAACCTCTATGGTGGCATCTTTGAGTGGGTCAATGAAGGTCATCCTATCGTGGACGCAACAGGCAAAGCGACCATCAAGGTCCACGCCTACTCAGAGGACTGGGGCAAATGGCTGCTCAAAGGCCAAAAGGTCTATCAATAATTCCTAGATAGAGGCAACCATGTGTGGCATCGGGACAGATTGGATCGCAGCAGGACGCAACGCGGCAGCAGAGGAGGACACAACAGTGACCTCCCCAAGAAATGATCCGCCTACACAGGCCCTCATCATCTTTGTTAAGAATCCGCAGCTCGGCAAAGTCAAGACGCGCCTCGCCAAAACCATGGGCGATGCAGCCGCCCTCGATGCCTACCTACAGATGCTCTCCCACGTGCGCGCGGTCGCACAGCAGGTCGATGCCCATCGCGCCGTCTATTATTCCGACTATATTGATGAGGCAGACGCCTGGCCGCGTCCTCAGTTTTCCAAGTATATGCAAGCGCCAGGTGACATCGGCGACAAAATGCGGCTCGCAATAGAAGATATGTATCATCAAGGCTATGCACGCGTGGTCTTGGTCGGCAGTGACTTGCTCGACCTCCAAGTGCAACACTTGGAAGAGGCCTTCAGGGCATTGCACTTTCAGGACTTTGTGGTGGGACCCGCAATCGATGGTGGCTATTACCTCATTGGGATGCAGGAGATGGCATCCACAATTTTTGCAAACAAGGCTTGGAGCACCGACCGCGTTTTGGAATCCACCCTGCAAGACATCCGCCAACTCGCCAAAACGGTCCATCTCCTGCGCCCCTTGAGCGACATCGACGAGGAAAAAGACTGGCTTGATGCCCTTGCACGGCATCAAGCACGTGAGACCTGACCCCAACACGGAATAATTGCACAGCCTATTTTCGTCCAAATTTCAGCGTTGAAAGGGGTTTTTACCTCAAGTAACCTATACATGACCTATACATCACATGTTTTATCCCGGGAAAAGCCGCAATTTTGAAATGAGTGGCACGGGGTTTGAAAACTCATCCCGAACGCTTTTATCACTCAGTTTGAAAAAATCAGTTTTATGAAAAAGATCCTACTCGCTGCCTTCGCCCTTTTGATGTGTTTGGAGGTATTTGCACAGACGAAATCCAATGTCATTCTCTTCACAGAAAACGGTGAGCGCTTCTTTGCCATCTTGAATGGGCAGCGCATGAATGATGAACCCGTCACCAACTTAAAGGTCCAAGACCTGAATCAGCCCAACTATGCGCTGAAAGTCATTTTTGAAAATAAGAGCATCGGGGAAATGAACAAGACACTTTACGTCGAGAGTGGTGTAGAGGCCGTCTATGCCGTGAAACTCGACAAAAAAGGAGCCTACAAATTGGCATTTCGCAGTTCGGTGCCCGTGGCGCAGGCGGCACCACCTGCACCCCAACAACACGTTGTCTATTGGGGTGCTGCACCGATCGTGACAGCGACCACAATTGCCCCAGTCACCACCACCGCGACTCCAGTCGGCACGACGGTTGTAGGTTCAGGCTCCACCACCGTCACCGAGCATACAGTGACCACCACTTCAGGAACCATTCCTACTACTGGCGACCATGTAGATATGCATGTGGCTACAGATGGCTTTGGGATGAATGTGAACATCAACACCAATGGCCTAGGTATGACCACAGGTACGACCTTTGGCAGCTCGACCACGACCACCACAACGACCGTGACCTCGACAGGTAATCCTCAACCAGTTATTTATAGCAATCCGCAGCCTGTGATCGTGCACCCTGCGCCCTGCACCCACATGATGCAAAGCGACTTCAATGCAGCACTCGGCTCCATCAAAGCCAAGAGCTTTGAAGATAGCAAAATGACGATGGCCAAGCAGATCACCAGCAAAAATTGCATGGATGCCAGCCAAGTCAAAGCCATCATGGGCTGCTTTGACTTTGAAGCTTCAAGGCTGGAATATGCCAAATATGCCTACGACTACTGCTGGGAAAAAAACAGCTACTTCAAAGTCAATGACGCATTCACCTTTGAGTCATCGATCGAGGAGCTCGATGAGTACATCAAAACGCGCTAATATCTGCACCAAAAAGCCAAAGCCCTCGTCGGAACCGACGGGGGCTTTGGCTTTTTGGTACATCCAAATGAACGCCTTAGCACCATCGGGATAGGAAAAGGAATCCCGTTCAGCATTTGTACCCTAGTTTTGCGCCTGTGGAGACCAAAGTGAATGCAATCTTGAACCCTTACCTAGCGCGCGTGAGCACGCTCCTCATAGCCATCTGTCTCTGCCTGCTTGCGCCTGCGCAAACACCTACCGAGAAAATCGGTGGCGTAAGTGTCGTGAGTCCCTCCCAAAAGGTGGATGCCAGTTGGGCAAAATCGGTGAAGCAGATCAATGCGGGCTGGGTCGCCGTGATGCCTTACGCATTTGGGCACGCAGGGCAGTCTGCCCTGCAATTTGACCAAGCACATCAGTGGTGGGGCGAGCGCTTTGAAGGCATACAGACCATCATCCACCAAGCACATAGCCAAGGTCTTAAGGTAATGATGAAACCTATGATCTGGGTCATGGGCAGCTGGGCGGGTGGCTTTGACTTGGAAACGGAAAAGGAATGGTTGCAGTGGGAGGCCAATTACCGCATCTACATCACTCGTCTCGCAGACATCGCCATCGCTGAAAAGGTTGAGCTATTTTGCATTGGCACCGAGCTCAATACTGCTTGCCGCAAACGTCCCAAATTTTTCCGATCCCTCGTCGATAGCTTGCGACTGCATTACAGCGGCAAAATCACTTATGCAGCCAACTGGGACGACTACCTCACGGTAAAACTCTGGGACAAGGTCGATTACATCGGCATTGATGCCTACTTTCCCTTGGTCAATCGGGCATTGCCCAAGGTTGCCGAGCTCAAACTCGCTTGGCTCACCCACATGCGCAAGATTGTGCCGCTCTATGTGACCCACAAAAAACCTATCCTATTTACCGAATTTGGATACCGCAGCATAGATCTCTGCTGCTGGAATCAATGGGAGACAGAGAATTTGCCGCATGATCAAGCGGTGAATTTGGAAGGGCAAGCCAATGCCTACCAAGCTTTTTTTGAGGTTTTTTGGGATCAGCCATGGTTTGCAGGGGTCTTTTTGTGGCAGTGGTACACCCACCACGATAAGGCAGGCGGCCTCAAGAATTCTGACTTCACGCCACAAAACAAACCTGCAGCGCAAACCATTGCGACTTGGTTTGCGAAGTGACTCCCTCATTGCCGACAGCGAGCGCACTAAAAAAAGCGGGGTGGTCTTAAAAGACCACCCCGCCATCAATCAACAAACTAGATCATAAAATCATGAGAGGGTAAATCTTATGGGTCGGGATTATGCCTCACAACAATCTGCTTGGCCCTGCTTTGCAGCGTACTTAGGATGAAGGGGCCAAGCCATGAACAGATGTCTGTTTTCTTGAAATTTGGATTTTTTACAAAGAACGAATAATACTTATAGGTAGTATGAGAAATCAACCATGACAAATGTATCAGGTCGCAGGATGGCCGCAAAGGAAAAAAATCGCAAAAGGTAACGCAAGACTGGGCCTAGGAGCCGCTCATATAGGCGATTTTGCACCGCCAAGGTGCCTTTAAAAGGAAACGGGCAGCCCCTAGAGTCTGCCCGTTTCCTTTTAAAGGGTGGCTTTATTGCCAATGCTGCTTTCGCGTACTTGTTCGTTTCACGTTTCCAATCTCGGCTTTAAAGCCATAGACCTGCCTGGCATCCACATGGGTCGATTGCCGGGTGCAGAGACGTGCCGATCGCATTGACAAAACTCTTACTGCCACCAATTAAGGAAAGTCATCTGAAAATCGGATGGAAAAAAGAGGGAAAAGGTAACGCAAGATGGCCTCGAAAATTTTCGTAAATTTGAACTCGTTTGAAAAAAATCAGTGATGCTCCAGCAAAAGACGCTAGATTTCTTGGCCGACCTGCGTGCAAACAACACGCGCGAATGGTTTGAGGAAAACCGAAAACGGTACGAGGCCGCCAAAAAGGACATCGAGCAAGGTGTAAACCAGCTGATTTCTGGTGTCGCATCCTTTGACCCTAACATCGTGGGCCTTGAAGCCAAGTCGGTGATGTTTCGTATTTTCAAAGACGTGCGGTTCTCCAAGGACAAAAGTCCCTACAAGACCAATTTGGGTGCTTGGATGGCAGGAGGCGGCAAAAATTCGATGTTTGCTGGGTATTATCTTCACGTGGAGCCTGGAGACAGATCCTTTCTTGCGGGCGGTAGCTACATGCCTCCGTCCAATATCTTGAAATCAATCCGCGAGGCGATTGATTATGACCACGAGGGCCTGCGCGAAATCTTGGCTGAGAAACAATTTAAGAGTTACTTTGGCATGCTCGAAGGCGAGGTTTTGAAAACCACGCCCAAAGGGTATGAAAAAGATCACCCGGCGATCGACCTGCTGCGGCACAAAAGTTTGGTGGTAAGCCACAAAGTGAGTGACAAAGAACTCACTTCGGCAGGATTTGCGGACAAGGCGATCACGATATTGAAAACCTTATACCCGCTTACAGTGTTCTTGAATCGTGCGATCGCTGAAGCCAAGCCCGAATAGGCACGCAGGAAGTTGTTCATGCTTATCAATTGGATATCATAGTTGTATGCTCAAGAAAAGAGCGGCATTTTTTAAGGAGTTTTTGAGAAAAGGAAATCGGAACGGCTCTATCACGCCCAGTTCCATCTTTCTCTGTCGCAAGATGATCTCCACGATCGACTTCTCCCGTGCACGCTGCATTGTCGAGCTAGGTCCAGGCGAAGGCGCCATCACACGGGAGATCATCAAAAAACTCGGTCCACAAACTCAGCTTTTCCTGTTTGAAATGAACAAGGAGTATGTCGATGACTTCTTGCAGTTCAATGATCCACGCATCCATGCGATCAACGCCTCTGCAGAGCATATCTCGCAGTACCTCAAGGAATATGGCGTGGACAAAGCCGATTATATCATTTCCTCTCTGCCCTTGAGCCTTTTTCCCGAAGAGCTCAAAGACAAGATCCTCGACGAATCTCAAATGGTCTTGCGCCCGCGTGGCATCTACATGCAATACATGTACTTCACCGACATGGCCGAGACCTTTAGCCGCAGATTCAAAGATGTGAAACGCAACTTTGTCCCCTTCAACATCCCACCCGCATTCGTGTACACATGCCATAAATGAAAAGCCCTCACATCTTGCGATGAAAGGGCCTTTCTATGTCGATCGCTTGGCGCTCAGGAACAACTAATAAGTTCCTTATAGGCTAGCCATGGCTTGCTTCAATTCAGCCTCGGTGATCTTGGCCATCGTGATCGTAGCCACGTTGCCAGCTTTGGTCACGATGGGCGTGGTTTTCATATAGGCACCTTCACCGATGTTGTAGCCGAGGGCCACGACCTTGGCCTTCATGCCGGCTGGGATATTTGGGAATGTAAACTCCCCATTGTTGCCCATCTGCCCTTCGATCACAGCATTGAGTTCATCAAAGACCAAAAATGCCTTGGATTTATTGCGCAAATCTTTGTTGTTCACGCTCGCAACCACACTCACACGTGGGCCCTTTTCATTGTAAAAGCGATCGCAATTGACCCAGCCAAGCTCGGTCACAGCGAAGGCATTCTTAGCAAAATTTTGAGCCTTTTCCTCTTCCATATATTCCTTCATCGCCGCAAGTACCTGCGGATTGTTGAAGGCATCAGCGTTTCCAGCCAGTGAGGCAAACATGTTGTCGCCTTCCTCGCCTGTGGGTAGCGCGTTGGGGGAGACTTCCAAGTAGAACTGCTTTGAACCAGCATCTGCGAGGCTCATGTCGAATTGCACCGTCTGGGCAATTTCCTCGATCGCCAAGCGGTAGCAGGGATTGCGACCAGTAAGGGTCTTGGCAGAGATCACGCGCCCAGATTCGTCGGTCTTCATCTCCAGATAGACGCGGTCGTTGCCCACACACTTGTAGCCTGTGCGCAACATCGCATTCATATACCCGACGAGCGTATGCTCTGCATCTGCAAATAGAAACGTCTTAGGATTGACTTTGCCGTAGTCCAAAAAGAGTGGCATCGCGAGGTCCTTGGCGGGGTCAATTTTGGCCATTGGGTGACCGTTGGCGCTCGGCGCATCGGTCATCGGTACCCAATTCATTTCCCCAGCCGCATTGTATTGGCCTTTGAAGAGCTGCATGTCTTGGATATAGCCCCCTGGGAAATTGACCAAGACCGACTTACCAGCCGCGAGGTGCAACTGCTTGCCATCAGCGATGGCTTCGATTTTGATCACACCGCCCGAGACCAGCATGCGGCCATTGGAGGTCGTGGGCAGGTTGCTCAGGATCAGGTCAGGCTTGTTGGCGACCTCGGTGAGCAGGATCTCGACATCGGTCGTGACAGGGCTGCCGTCGGGGTAGAGAAATGCGTCTGCAGGAATGAGCAGCTCGGTGCCCTCCTCGCCGATCAAGACCAGTGGACGATGTGGCTGCTGGAAGTGATGTGCCTCTGGGGAGCGTGTCTTTTCCAAGAGGCGCAGACAATCATTTTGTTTCACAATCTGCGTTGGCGAGTCGTCTTGGCTACCACCTGCCGACTGACCACCAGGCGGCTGGGCAGCTACGAGGAGTGACAAGAGCATCAAAACAGCCCACAATCCTGCGGGCCTAGCTGCTTTCAAAATCAGATGGAACAAAGTTTTCATGGGCGACGGCAAAAAATGGTAGCGTACATTTCAAGGCAATCCTTCTAGGTTACAGCCCAGAGAAATGCCTATTGCATTCTGAACGAAAGTGTTTCCACACTTATTATATATCAGCAAATGAAAATTACATGAAAGCCACGCGACTTGCAAGTAGGGCTATCGAATTTGCCTCCTTCATTTCTTGGGATGCTCGCACCTAGTTTCACTTACCCCAAGATCCTTCAGACCAAATCAATTGTTATCCCCATTCGGGATGGGGATGGGCGTATCGCCTGGCGTGTTGGGGTCCTTGAGAGGCCCGCCGTCGGGATTGCCATAGAGCTGCTTGAGACTCTCCAGGTTTTTGCGCTCATCGGGATACATGCGCACAAGCCAAATGTATTTTTGCCGCTTGATCAGCTCCCTGATCATGATTTCCTTGGTTTCTTCCTTGGAGAGCTTGTGCATGGTGAGCTTGGCCTCACCCTTTTCATTGCGGCCCAAGCCCTGGATGGTCGAGACGATGATACGCACAGGGTAATAAGTCCCCTTTTTCACGACATAGTCTTCCACAACAGCCATGCCTTTGGAGGTCTCGACTATATTTCCTTGCGAAACACCGCTGTAGCGATTCTCCAATTTGCAAAACAAGCGATGGCGAGTGAATTGAAACTTGATTTCCTTGCCGATCTTTTCCATAGCCGTCGTATGGTCGCGGATGTTGGGATCACAGGCAATCTTGACTTTGTTGAGATCGGCGTGCCGCATGCGGATCTCTGTACAGCTCAAACCCGACATGTCTTTGTGCTTGATCACCATCAGCGGATAGCACTTGAGGCTCAAGTCCTGGTGGGTGATGCGCACAGCTGGCTTGTAACAGACATTGTTGAGGCTCTGATGGTTCACCTTATAGCGTGGCAGGCAGGCCGAGGAAAGATTTTGATGCTTGACCTTGGGCGTCGGGTAGCATTTGGATTGCACATCCATGTGCTTCACGCGCATGCGTGGGTAGCAATTTTGGGAGAGGTCCTTGTGATTGACATTGATGCGCGGGTAGCAAACTTGTGCCAAGTCTTTGTGCTTAAGCTGAATACGTGGGTAGCACGACGTATTGAGTCCGTTGATGCTGAGTTTTTTGCGATCCTTACGCAATTGTTTTTGCGCGAGGTTTCCAAATGGGTTGCGTGTATTGTTGAGATTCTTGTGGCGCACGCCCACCGTCGGCGGATAAAACCGATTGAGATTTTGGTGGCGTGATTGCACGAGCGGCGACCGCTGGGAATTGAGAGAGCGATGAGCTGCGTTGGCGACACTCTGCTTTTTTTGGTTCAAGTACATGTGGCGTGACTGCACATGCGGCGGGTAAAATCGATTGAGATTACGGTGCTGCGCACCCGCAACCGGCTGACGGTAGGCGTTGAGACTGCGGTGTCTTGCACCCGCAACCGGCTGACGGTAAGTGTTCAAACTGCGGTGCTGGGTCCCTGCGACACGCTGCCTATAGCTGTTTACATTGGGGTGGCGGGCACCCGCTACGCGCTGGTTGTAGCGATTGAGATTTTGATGGCGGGCACCAGCAACACGCTGGTTGTAGCGGTTCATGTTTTGGTGGCGCGAACCCGACACCGGTTGCCTATACCTATTTACACTAGGGTGGCGGGCACCCGCTACGCGCTGGTTGTAGCGATTGAGGTTTTGGTGGCGAGAACCCGAGACACGCTGCCTGTAGCTATTCACGTTTGGGTGGCGTGCACCAGCGACGCGCTGGTTGTAGCGATTGAGATTTTGGTGGCGACTTGCAGCCACGGTCTGCCTGCTGCGGTTGAGGTTTTGATGGTAGCGACGGCGCGGATCGGCCTGCCTGTACCGACTCAGGCTACGGTGGGCGGTTTGGGCACTCGCCTGTTTGTTGCGACCCAAATTGGCATGTGGCTGCCGACTTGGCTGCCGTTGGGAGTACTGGCTGAGGCTGCGATGGGAGGCGCGCTGCGAACGCTGGCTGAATCGGCTCAGATTTTGATGCCTGCGTGGACCAGGGCCTTGCTGGCTGAATCGGCTCAGATTGCGATGTGCAGCGGGACTCGTCTGTTGCCGACGCTTGGTCGTGCTCAGATTTTGATGCCGCTGCTTGCCGGCGTCGCGCTGCGTCTGGCGATTGAGATCATTGTGGGCCTGTTGTCTGGCACGTTGTGGTGTGGAGCGTGTACTCAGATTGCGATGCGATTGTGGTGCCTGCCGTTGCCGTGCATTCTTTGTGCTCAAAGATGGATGGCGTCGCGTGCGGCTGCTTTGTTGTACCCTGCGCTGACTCAAAGAGTTGTGCGAGATGTTGCGGGTACTTTGCCTTTTCCGCTGCGTACTCAAGTTTTGATGGCGCTTTGGCCCAGCCGAGCGGCTGCGGTAGGAACGCTGACTCACCGACTTGTGACTCGGGCGACGCTGAGTCTGCATCCGCTTGCGGCTCAGATCATTGTGCGTGCGCGCTAGATTCTTTTGGCGATACTTACTGAGATTTTGTTGTTTGTTGCGAAGCCTATCGGCCCGTTGTTGTCGGCTATGGTTGCCTTGGGGAGTATAAATACGGGGTTTTTGGCGAGCAGCAGGACCTACCCGCTGCGCCATCAATTCCTTCGGAAACACCAGCACCAAAATGAGGAGCATGCTGGCAAGGACATATTTAGAAACTACCTTGATAATCTGGCCTAGCTATTAACGCCTAATCAATACCTGCGCGCCAAGTTACGACATTCAACGCCCACCTCCAAAGTTTTCCACATTCAATGTGGGTAAACTTGCAGGCGCGTGGGAAACTCTCATCCAGCCAAGGGCAAAGCCCACCAAAGAAAGCAAAATGTCACCTCCGGTGGCTTGCCATCGGAGGTGACATCGGCATCCATTCCTTATTCGCGGATCTCGATCGCACAAGTTTCCTTGCCGCTACAGGTGCTGATCAGCTCACCATCTTTGTAATATTCGATTTTGCCCCAGTACTCGTGGCATTCGTCCACAGCAGGGTAAAAAATCACCTCAAAGCTATCAACGCCAAAGGTGTCTTTGGTGACGATATACATGTAATCATAGGTCTTGCCAATTTGTGCCGTTTTTGGGGTCGTAGAGTAGGCAAATGGGCCAATCTTACCGTCGGTCAAGTCTTCAGTGATCGGAGCGAATGGGCCTTCCTTACCATTTTGGCTCAAAAGGACACGCACGCCATTGGGCCGCCAAACGCTCAACGCATAGTTGGCATTGGTGGTGTCATTGACCAAATAGGTCGCCTCAAAATGTTGAGAGGCGGCAGCAATCGTCACCACGCCCGATTCTTTGCATTTGCCACAGCCTTGCGCCAGAAATATGAACGCAGGTGCAATCAAAACGAACAACAACAAGGACTTCAATTTCATAGTCGAATACATTTTTTGACAGTCAAAATGGATGCTTTAGAGCCAGAACCCTAAAGAATGGCTAAAATGCACATTCTTCAAATCCTTGCCAAATTTATCTTTACCCGACGGCATTTGCGAACCGCATTGCCACCCAGTACGCTGACGATTGAGAGGCGCCAAACCCCAAAAGCAGACTTCATGTAGGAAACCTTGCAATCATACATACATCTACGCTCATTTTCAATAAAAGTGCCAACATGAACGCCGATTTAGTGTAAAATTATTATCGTACTGTCTGCTACACGGCATTGCTCAACCCTGTTCATAAGGTAAAATCTTGCATCCTTGCAGCCAGTAAGTTTGCATTGCTACAAATGCATCTTCACTATGGAATTTATCTCCCAAGAATTACAGGCCTATACCGAAAGGTTCACGAGTCCTGAACCAGACCTGCTCACAGCCTTGAACCAAGAGACTTGGTCCAAGGTTCCCCTTCCGCGCATGCTTTCAGGACATCTCCAAGGTCGCATTTTGGCGCTGTTTTCCAAGATGATGCGCCCCATGCGCATCTTGGAAATCGGCACATACACAGGCTATTCGGCCATCTGCCTCGCCGAGGGACTTGCACCGGGTGGTGAATTGGTGACGATCGACATCAACGCAGGATTGCAGGAAATGGCGATCCGCTATTTTGCACAAGCTGGCTTGGGCGAGCGAGTGCGCATGCTTGTGGGCGATGCACGCACACTCATCCCCGACCTGGAAGGGCCATTTGACCTTGTGTTCATTGATGCTGACAAAGAAAATTATTGCAACTATCTGGACCTCGTATTGCCCAAAATGCGGCCTGGAGGCATCATATTGGCCGACAATGTACTTTGGAGCGGCCATGTCTTGGATCCACAAATCACAGACACAGAAACCCAAGGCCTACGGGACTTCGTACAAAAAGTCGCCCTCAACGATGCCTTGGAGCAAGTCCTGCTCCCCGTGAGAGATGGTATCATGGCCGTCATTAAACGCTAAGACAATGAAAAAAATGTTCTTTCTCGCCATGTTCGCACTCACCTGCCAAGCAGCCATTGCTGCACCGGTCGTGCCAGAACGTATGCAATTTTGCGGCATGGAGCTCAGCATCAATGCAGAGGCACGCCTCAAAATCGAGGAAACCGTGACCAAGATCCAGCGTTACGCCAGCTCCTACCAGGCGATGGTCGATCGCGCCAATATCCTTTTCCCCTTCATCGAAGAAGCGTTTGACCTGAGGGCCGTGCCACAAGACCTCAAATACATCGTGATCCAAGAGAGCTCGATGAATGCAGACGCAGTCTCCTCATCCAATGCCGTAGGCTATTGGCAATTCAAGGAGGAATCTGCACGCGAGTCGGGCATCACGATTGACGAATATGTCGATGAACGCAAGCATATCTTTCAATCATCGCTTGGAGCTGCCAAATATTTCTATTCCGTGGCGCGGCTCTATGACAATTATCTCTACGCAGTGATCGGCTACAACCGTGGACCCGTGGGCGCACTCCCATTTACCGACGACCGTGACTATGGAAGGAAAACGATGGAAGTCACTGGGCAAACCCATTGGTACGCCATCAAGGCATTGGCACACAAGCTAGCGTTTGAGGATGCACTAGGCAAGACTGAGCCGCAGACTTGGCTGCAACCCATGAACACCCACGGAGAGACAGATGTAAAAAAGTTGGCTGAGGCCCAGGGATTGACCTTTGAAGAATTCAAGAAATACAACTCTTGGATCAAAGGTGACAAACTGCCCGCAGGCAAAGATTTCATCTACTACCTGCCCCGCAAAGGCAAGCCCGAATGGGCACTCATGCGCCATATAGGTGGCGCTGGCAGCGGCAAGCAGATCGGTGAAAATCCGCCGATTGTAATGCTCAGGCCAGCAATCGAAAAACCAAAGCCCGCGCAAACGAATCCAATCGCAAGAGATACACGCAAATTTGATTACCTGGAGCCCACCGACGACCTTGCCTATGGCGCGGAATATGTGCGTGTACAGCAGGGAGAAAGCCTTGCAGAAATCGCGGTGCATCACCAGACAACCGCCAAGAAACTCCAAACCTACAATGGGTTTACCAATTACCATCGGCCAGCAGCTGGCGACATTGTCTATCTCAAGCAACCCCAGGCGCGCAAATTCCACATCGTGCAAGCTGGCGAGTCCCTCACGGCGATTGCTGAAATTTATGAAAGCACACCAGAAAAACTCCGTGCCAAAAACCGCAGCACGGGTAATGTCGTCTTTGCAGGCCAAAAACTCAGCCTGAAAAAAAGAGTCTCCAAAGGGCAGAAACCGACTTTACTGGCAGTTCCCAATGCCGTAGATATCATCGAAACGGAAATCGAAGAAGTCAAGGAAACGATCACAGAACCCACAGAAACCAAAAGGCCAAAAATCGTTTCCAATGCTGGCGATGGCATACTTACGATCGATCCACTGAGTTACCGATTGCCCGCTTTTGAATCCAAAGTCGTCACTCACACCGTCGGCAGCAATGAGTCGCTCTGGAAAATCTCCAAAAAATATGGCTGCTACGCCGATGTCATCAAGAAGATGAATGGCCTCACAAGTAGCGAGGTCAAGCAAGGCCAGCAACTCAAGGTCTTGCAAATCACCGACCGTCTGTGAGCGGCTAGCCCGCCAAGGTTGATTCGCAACAAACGTGGGCAGCCGAGCTCGTGCAGCGCTAATCCAAAGGCACTGCCGTCGAGGTGCTCATCCAGCATTTGAGTGGATAGGTATCGCCCGCCTTGAAACCGTGTATTGCAGCCTCCTCGATCGACGGTGCAGCACGACGGTAGGCATAGAGGCGTTCATTGGCTTGCAAGGTGTAATTGGGATCCACGTTGAGCAGCTGCGAGCAAAGATCGGTGAGCAGCCAATGCAGCGCCTTGTGATCGAATGCATTCCAACCACAGGCTTTGCTGCCCTCTAAATAGACATCCATCAAACGCACATAAGGCTCTCCCCATGTGGCATGCAGTTGCATGGCGGTATGTAGGCTCGCCCGTGCCTTGCGATAATCCTGCTGCGCCAGCCAAGCCTGCGCGATTTGCAAATGGTCAGCTGCTTGGAGGTGGATGTCTTGCTCCAAAGCCACGGCACGCAACCAATACGTGCGGCTTTGTTCAAACAGTCCTCGGTTGTAGGCCTCCTCTCCCGCCATGCGCTGCAACCAAGCGGCATCACCGGCGGCGAGCCTAAGTCCGAATGCTGCCGCCCACAAATCTGGCGCGTCACATTGTTGTAGCCCATAGAGCACCAAAAATGATTCGCAGCCACCTTTGGGCAGGGTTTTGAGCAAAATCCCCTCTTCGAAATTGGCTCTGAGTTGCTGGCAGTCGGGCAATGTGGTGCGCATTTGCAGCCGATAGTGCTTGTGCAATGCTGCGATGGCCGCTACCTCATCGCCACCACCTAGCTCCCGCAACAGCAGCGCACGGTCGAGCATGGCCCAAGTCGCCACAGTCTCCCCCAAGGGTACGCGATTGGCTTTGTAGGCTGCGATCACTTGCTCGAGGGCATGGGCAAAGAGATAGGCCGGTGTCTCGTCGGGGCTGTCGGCGATTGCTTCCAGCAAATAGCGACGAGTCACCTTTGCATATTCTTGGGGGCGCTGCAGCGTCATCATCGCCCGCTCCATGAGCCAATGTCCACGATTGGCACTATCATAAACAAGGCCGATTTGGTACATGCGCATGAGCGTGTCTGCTTGCGGCTGCGCGAGGTTGCGGGCGACGAGCGTGCCATTTTCCAAAAAACAAATTTGTACTTGTTCCGTGAGCCTGACGACTTGCGACGAATCGCTGCGCCATTGCAAGGCGAGTTGCGCACGTAACCCACTACAATCCACGAGGTCCTGCGACGCTTTGCAGCTTGGCTGCGCGTAATGGAGCGGGAGATGCGCAGCGCATGGTGCAGGCGCCCAAGCAATCCACCAGCCTAGAAAGGCCAGCCATTGAAGGAAGGGGGTTGACTGAGATCGGCACGCCATCTCAGCAAATTTACACAAGATTGGATAGCGAAGGAATATTGGCTGCGAATGCAACGAGGTGCAGGACTCAGTCCACGCGGCGCTTGATAAACCAGACATCATTGAGATTGACTCCCAAACGAAACTGAATGGTCATTTCTTGCAGCAGATTGGCTTCCAGGGTCCCGCGCTTGCTCAGGCTCAGGCCGAGGTTGATGCGGGAATAGCTTTTTCCGAATGGGTTGTAAAAACCAATCGGCAAGCCTACACCTGCTGTGACGCCGATCTCTTTGATCGGCTGTGCATCCAAGGTGAGGAAAGTCTGGTTGTAGTAGCCTCCCAAGCGGTAGGCAATCTTGTTGCGAAATTTAGTGGAGCCGATTTCAGGAATCCACTCACCTCCGATATGAGCCCCCAGCGACTTATTGAGGGTATTGGGCTGGCCAAAGAAGGAGAATTTACTCCAGTCCTGCAATGTGATGTCAGCCGCTACCATCCATTTGTTGGGCTTGGAAAGGCTCACGCCAAATCCGAGCTTGCTGGGCAAGCTCACTGCGCCAGTGTCATAGCTCAGGGTATCGACGAGGCTGCTGTTGGTATAGCGGATGACTTGCGTGCCATTCAACCCAAATCCAGGATCAAATGTGCCACCGATGCGCACCATGTACCGCTGTGTCTTGATGGCGCTGTTGTCACGCTTCCCTGCCGCGATATCGGTTTTTTCTTTTTCCAACATCACTTTGCGCTGCTCTGCCTTCTCGACCCTGATCCCCAGACGAGCAATCAAATCGGTGTTTTCCTTCCTGCGGGCGCGCATTTCTTGAACAATCTCCTTGCGCTTTTTTTCCAATCGATACACATGGTCTTGGAGCTTGCCGATCTCATTGGAGTTTTCGCGCTCATTGACCATCAAGTTTTTGATGGAGCTCTGCATCGTTTCGACCTCTTTGCCCAGCCCATCGACATCAGCTTGCTGGTCAGCCTCCCATACGGCAATCTTAGTGCCCTCTTTTTCCAAGGCAATTTTTTCTTTGGCAATGCCCGCTAGCTGATCCTGGATCTCATCTTGCTGGCGTGCGATTTCTTTGAGGCGATCGACCTTCACATTGACCTTGATGGTATCGCCATATTGCAAGCCAAATTGCGGCGAGAAGCCCTTGATAGAGGCACGTTTCTCGGCATAGCTGCTGAGGATGCTGGCATTGTCCCACTTGGTGGCCCACTCATATTGATTGGTGCCAAAGGCATAAGAGAGATTCACGCCAGCTTGTACTTTTTTCAAAAAGCGCACACCCACGCCCAAATAGAGCTGATTCAGGCCACCAGATCCTCGGTAATTGGCCGCAAACGCTTCCGTGGTAGTATCCACCAAGATCGAATCACGTGTGCGCACATCGTAACCCAATGAACTATAGGGCGCTAGACCCATCACGATACCAAAACCCTTGCGGTTGCTGAACCCAAAGGACACATTGTGAAACCCTGAGGTTCCCACGTTTTGCGTATTGATATTGCTTTGCTGCTTGCTATATGTCATGAACCCATTGAAGTCAAAGGTCGTGAGCCGCAAGTCGGCATAGGAGGCTGGATTGAGCCGATTGATCGAGGCAGGATCATAGACCGCAAGGCCCACTTGCCCCATCCCAAAGTTGCGGCTGCTGGCAGCGCTGAAAAGATCCCCCAATCCATAATGTGAATAGGGTGATACTGTGACCTGCGAATGGGCTGCCAATGCGATCAAAAAAGAAGAGACAAAAAGCAGCGCAAACCTATTGTGCATGATGTAAGATGATGGAATTGATGCCGTACAGGAGCAAATTCGCGTCCACAAAGGTGACGCTTTTCAAATGATTTCCCAAAAAATCAGCGTCACCGCCTGTCAAAAAGACTTGGAGTCGCTCGCCAGCTAGTATTTTGTACTGCTGAATGATACCTTCGATTTCCGCCAGCAGGCCATTGACCACGCCAGAGCGAATGCAGGTCTCGGTGTCGTCACCCACAAGTTGGAGAGGGCCTATGGGCTCGACAAGGGGCAGGGCGGCCGTAAATTCATGCAAAGCACGGAATCTGCTTTGCAGCCCGAGGGAGATGCCGCCGCCACAATAGTCGCCAGCCGCATCCACATATTCATAAGTGATAGCTGTCCCAGCATTCACGACCAAGACAGGGCGACTTGACGCGCGTCCATGAGCCGCCACGGCCGCGCAGATGCGATCCATACCCAAGGTCGCAGGCGTGCGGTACCGATTGCCGATCGGCAATGCCGTGTCGCGATCGATGCGCAGCACCTCCAAGTGAGGCTGCATTCCTGCCAGTATATGAGCCGCTGTGACCATTGCTTCCCTCCCAACGCTCACCCAGCCGAGATATTTTGAATCGGGGGAATAACGCAGCCAAGCCTCGCTCGCCAAAGCCTCTGCAGGAAAATCGGCATGCAGATGGGCTGAGCGTGCGACGAGGTGCTCCCCGTCAAAATAACCCAGCTTCACGCGGGTATTGCCGATATCGAGCGCAATGTTCAAAGGATGAATTTGATTTCTTTCACGCCGTAAAAATAGAGCTTTTCCCCGTCTTGAATCGCTAGGCGCCCATCGGCATCCACGCCCACGACATGAGCGATGCGCTGCAGGCCATCGATCTCAACCAAAGCATCTTCTTGGTAGGCAAATAGATGCTGGAGATAGGCATGCTCCGTCTCGGCAGCACGGCCAGCACGCACAGCCAAGTAACGCGCCTCGATGCGTTCCAGCAAATGATCGAGCACGACCCGCACATCAAAGCCTTGCTGCCCTTCCAAGACCATCGACGTTGCCTGCCCATGCAAGGCAGGATCAAAGATCGCCTGATTCACATTCAAGCCGATGCCAACGATCGCCGAGCGAATGCGGTCTTGTTGCAGATTGGTCTCGATGAGGATGCCCGCGATTTTTTTACGGTTCACGAGCACATCATTGGGCCATTTGATGCGCACTTCGGCCTCTGGAAGCAATGCAGTGAGCGTGTCACGCAGCGCGCACGCCACCAATTTGTTGAGTAAAAAAAGCTGCCGGAGCGAAAAAAAATCGGGGAAAAGGATCAGCGAAAAGGTGAGGTTCAAGCCCGCCGCAGCATGCCAATGACTGCCCTGTTGCCCTCTACCAGCGGTTTGTTGCTGTGTGAGGACCACAGTGCCATCGGCAGGTCGGCCCGACAACAAGGCGGCTGCGAAGCTGTTGGTAGAGTCCACGGCAGGTAGCTCCACAAAATTCTTACCAATAAAAAGCGTATTCAAGCTGAGAATGTGCTAATTTTGCAGAAAGTTAAGCATTTGAATGAAGGTTAGCACTGCAATTTCTGCAAAACAGCTCGCAGACGCAGCGGTCAACGCGCTGCAAGATAAAAAAGGGCTCGATATCGTGATCATGGATTTGCGCAAGGTGCGTGGTGCTATCACAGATTACTTTGTGATCTGTTCGGCGACATCAGACAAGCACGCCCAAGCCCTCAGCGATACCGTCTGGGAAGCACTTCGCGTAAGTTACCAAGACAAGCCAATGAACATCGAAGGCCGCCAAAAAGGCGAGTGGGTGCTCATGGACTACGTGAACATTGTCGTCCATGTCTTCCTAGAAGAGCGTCGCCAATTCTACGACATCGAAAGCCTCTGGGCCGACGCCGAAATCACGAAAGTGAAACAAACCTGGTAAGCCCGGGAACGACGCGGGATTTAAAAAAGACGCGGGACGTGAAAAAAAGACGCGGGAGCCTCCGGCTCCAACGCGGAAGCAATCGTGAGCCTCTGGCTCACGCGCCTGGGGCAAACAGTAGGTGCCAAAATGCTTAAACAAGGATTCCCTCCCTTCATTGCCAACATTTTTTCTAATGTAGCGATCATCCACTAAGGAACATTCGTCAATCGGCTATGCGCATCGATCACCTCGCCATCCAAAATTTCAAGTGCCTCACGGAAATTGAAATGTCCTTGGATTCCAGGCGTGAACATCATCCATGGGGTGAACGGTGTGGGAAAGACATCGATTTTGGAGGCGCTGAGTGTGGCTGCGGGAAACTATTTTTCGCAATATCCCTGAACTCCAAATCAGGGAGGTGCAGCCCAATGAAAAAAGACTAGAAACAAAACTGGGGAGACTAGAATACCAGTCGCCAATGCGATTGCCAACACTGAGTTTGAACCAGTTGTAAATCGTTGGAAGCAATAGGCATTGTCAGCGCATTCGTAGCATAGAACTGTGCCAACCTTCCAAGGCACCAGGCCGAGATGCAGGAAATTCTCCTAGGTTACGGCATCGACATCACGACCCTCTACTCCGCCTACCCAGCCACATCCACCAAGCTCAAAATCGCCCCAATCACCTTGTCGGGGGTCTCATACATGCCCATGTGGCTGGCCTCGGGGATACGGTGGAGGAGTGCGATCTGTAAATCTTGCAATTCCAGGCGGCTGCGCTCGGGCGTCACGAGCGCGTCATGCCCGCCGATGATGTACATCACGGGCACCTGTAGGCGCCTGATCGCGGGCCTGTGGTCGGGGCGGTCGCGCATGATGCGCGTGAGCGCCACGATAGCCGCAGTATCGGTCTGTGCAGTGAGGACAGTAAGGGCTTCCAGCCATTCCTGCTTGGGATCGTGAAACAACCCCAGCACAAATGCCTTCAAAAAAGGTTCCTTGCCATGGTCAGTAACAAATTGCATTGCTTTGGTACGCAGGTCACGCCGCTCAGGCGCATCGGCAAGCGCGGTCGAATGCAGCATCCCTAAGCCAAGCAGCCGCTCAGGAAAGGCAGCCGCAAATGCCGCTGCGACATAGCCGCCCAGGCTATGCCCCACCAAGATGCAGCACTCAATGCCCAAGGCATCGAGCAAGTCACGCAGCCAACAGGCAGCGTCGTCCAAGGAACGCCACGCAGCATTCCAAGCCAGCCCACCATGGCCAGGCATGTCAGGACAAATCACACGACAGTGGCTCGCCAACGTGGGCAACAGGTCTTCGAATATCAGATGGCTTTCACAAAAACCATGCAGGAGCAACAAGACAGATCCCTCGCCGACATCTCTATACTGTTGGTCTTGGAGGAAGGTGAAGTGATTGGAAGCGTGCAAGGGTGGGATCAAACGACTTCGACGGTCAATCCGCGATCGAGGAGCGCGAGGCTGCGGTCGATCATATCCCGCTTTTCGCCGCTCTTGACGACATACTTACCTTTGTAATGCACGATCAGGGCACATTGCTCGGCCTGTGTGGGCGTGTGTTCGCAGATATCGACTAGGCATTCGATCACCCAATCAAAGGAATTCACATGGTCGTTGTACAACACAATGTTGAATGTCTCGGTGACAACGGTTTCGACGGCGGGAATGACAAGCTCCTTGGTACTCATCTGGCAATTGATTTAGAACCCTTGTGCAAAAGAAATAGAGATACGCTTTAAAGCAA
>JANORP010000434.1:0-37871 GCA_031415375.1 Bacteroidota bacterium
TGCCACTCAAGGACAAATACAAGCCGAAAGACCAGGCCCCTTGATCCAATAAAGACATCCCAATCCCTTTTTTCAATCATCGTGACAAAGGTCACAGACCAGCCAAAAAAAATCTAGATGGGGTTGGGCGGATGCTTACCCCCAAGCAGATCCCAGCGAATACAGCAGGGATCCCAAAAACTACATCCAAAACGCCCTGAAAAAACTAAAAACTTAGCCCCAGATTTGCAATTGCTCACTACCAATTGCGAATGCTTGCCGCCATCCCCCGAAATCGCCACACAACCACAGGCACAGCCTGCCAGTTGCCAATCACCAATTGCGGATTGCCAAATTCCAATCGCCCATCCCTCACCGCCGCTGAGTCCGAGGCCTCTGCCTGTCCCGCAGCAAGGCGGGGGCCGAAGAACCAACAAACATCGCTGAGTCCGAGGCCTCTGGCCGAAGGACCATCGACCGTTTGCCTCCGGCCCAAAACACTCAACATCAGAGGTTTCAATTGATTCCGTCGGAGGAAAACAGTCCATCCCCTCCCACTTTGCGCCGCGCCCTCGTGTAACGGGGAGGACGCAGTCCCGCAGGCTCCCCCAATTTGTGACACACGCAATTCCAATCGCCCATCCCTCACTGCGCCCTGAAAAAGTAGCCCATCCCTCCTACTAGGCCGATAGTACAAGCATTCCAAAGCAATGTTAAATGCCCGATAGGTTACGCCTCGCACTACCCTCCCGCCATACCGCAGCCACTTCCACGCCACACTTCTGCCACTCTTAGCCCAAACTCGTAACGAGCGCCCAGCATCTCACCACACTGTGTCCTCCCCGCCGTGCGCAGTGGGGAGGGCGCGGCGCGCAGCGGGAGCGCAATCGGCATTCCGCCGGAGCCTCCCATAGCTATCCCGCGCACAAGCAGGAAGCAGCGTCAAACGGGGCAGGTCCAAGCAATTCCAAAAGCGCCACCACTCAACTTCCAATGCAGCGCAAACCCAACGTCCATTTTCAATTCCCAATTCTCAATCCCCAATTGTGCATTACTCACAATCAGCCGACTTGCATTTTCCCTTAACTTTGCACACGCATGTATTTTCTCGATGAATTGAACGAAGCGCAGCGTGCAGCTGCATCGGCCACGGATGGGGCCGTCATGATCATTGCTGGGGCTGGCTCTGGCAAGACACGCACACTTACCTACCGATTGGCCTTTATCATCGACCAGGGACTGGCCGATCCTTTCGAAATCTTGGCACTCACCTTTACCAACAAGGCCGCCAAGGAGATGAAGGACCGCATCATCAAGCTCGTGGGCGATGAGGCCAAAAATATTTGGATGGGTACCTTCCACTCCATTTTTGCCCGCTTGCTGCGCATGGAGGCTGAAAAAATCGGCTATACCAACAATTTCACGATCTACGATACCGATGACACCGAGAGCATGCTCAAGAAAGTCGTCGATTCCATGTCCCTCGACCCCAAGAAATACAAGCCCCGGGTCCTGTATTCCCTCATCAGCAGCGCCAAGAGCGCCCTCGTCGATCCCGATGACTATGCCATCAACTATGTGACCGACGAGCAGAGCAACATCATTTCACGCATTTACAAAATCTATCAGACCAGGCTGTTTGAGTCCAATTCCATGGATTTTGACGACCTGCTCATGAAGCCGATCGAGCTGTTTCAGCGCCATCCGCTAGTCTTGGAGAAGTGGCAGAAACGCTTCAAATACATCATGGTGGATGAGTACCAGGATACCAACCACGCCCAATACATGATCACACGCATGCTCGGCGGCCACTTTGGCAATGTCTGCGTGGTCGGTGACGATGCTCAGTCCATCTATTCCTTTCGCGGGGCCAATATCCAAAACATCCTCGATTTCAAAAAGGATTACAAAAACACGCAAGAGTTCAAGTTGGAGCAAAACTACCGCTCCACCAAAAATATCGTGGGCGCCGCCAACAGCATCATTGCCCGCAACAAGGATCAGATCCAAAAAAACGTCTTTACCACCAACGATGCTGGCGACCTCATCAGGATTATGGAGAGCGCGACCGAGCAGGATGAGAGCAAGTATGTGACCGATACGATCCGCGAGCAAAAGATGCGGCATAGCTACCACAATTTGGACTTCGCAGTCTTGTACCGCACCAATGCTCAGTCACGCGCTGTCGAGACCGAGCTGCGCCGCGCCAACATTCGCTACAAGATCTTTGGCGGGCAGAGTTTCTATCGCCGCAAGGAGATCAAAGACGTGAGCAGTTACCTGAAACTGGCGATCAATCCCAAAGACACGGCTGCGTTGCTGCGCGTGATCAACTACCCGGTGCGTGGCATCGGTAAGTCCTCACTTGACAAGCTCACTGTCCTCGCTGACGAGGCTGGCCTCGGGCTCTGGGACGCCCTGCAACAGATCGAGCGCTTTGCAGAGCTCGGTCGCGCCCGCAAGGCATTTGCCGATTTTGTATTGCTCATCAAGACTTTTGGCATCAAGGCCCGCGAAGTCAACGCCTACGAGGCGGCAAGCTATATCGCCAAGCAAAGCGGCATCCTCAAGGAGTTGCATGAAGAAAACAGCGTCGAAAGCCTGAGCCGCTGGGAAAACGTTCAGGAATTGCTCAACGCCGCCAAGGAATTTACCGAGGAACCTGACAACGACGCCCATACGCTCGATGCCTTCCTCGCAGAGATCTCCCTGTTCAGCGACCAAGATGAGAAAAATGAGGACCCTGACTTTGTGACACTGATGTCGATCCACGCGGCCAAGGGCTTGGAATTTCCAAGTGTGTTTGTGGTCGGCTTGGAAGAGGAATTGTTTCCAAGCTTCATGGCCCTGTCGAGTCGGGCCGACTTGGAAGAGGAGCGGCGGCTCTTTTACGTCGCGGTCACCCGCGCCAAAGACCGCCTGAGCCTGAGCTATGCCAAGAGCCGCTACAAATATGGCTCCCTCTCCTTCAATGAACCCAGCCGCTTCCTCACAGAGATCGACGCCGAGTACCTGAGCCTGCCCACACGCGGGCGCGGACCGGTACCCTCGCAGCAAGGCGTGCCGGTCACGACCCGCTCGCTCACACAGCGCCCACAACGCACGGTGCAACGGGGCGTAGGAAATCTCGATGATTTTGAGGGCGACAACCTCGACGGCTTGCGCCCTGGCATGGAGGTGCAACATGGCAAATTTGGCCAAGGAAAGGTGATTGTCGTCGATGGAAATGCCCACGAAAGGAAGGCGACTGTGTTTTTTCAAGACATCGGCCAAAAGGTCTTGCTCTTGAAGTATGCAAAATTGAAGATTTTGAATTAAATTCGCGGGGCGAAGAGCGACCGGGATGGGGATCGAAGCCGCCGAGGCAACTGCCGAGGCTGGAACAAGCAGCGAAAAACCCGCCCGCCCCAATCATCAATTATGAGCATGAAATATAAGATTTCCGACGAGCCCATGAAACTCCGCGAGTTTGGGCGCAACGTCCAGATGATGCTGAATTACTGCAAGAAGCTCGAGGACCGCGACGAGCGCAATGCTTTGGCACGCTCCATCGTGCGCATCATGGCCAACATCAACCCCATCGTGCAACAAGAGGCCGACTATGAGCAGAAGCTCTGGGATCACCTCATGCACCTCGCCAACTATGAGCTCGATGTCGATTTCCCGGCTGAGTTTACACGTGCTGTCGAGACCCCAAGAAACACTCGCCCCACACGCCGCATGGAGTATGGCACGGGCAGGGCACGCTTCCATCAATATGGCCGCAACGTCGAACTCATGTCTGAGGTCGCGGTAAAAATGGAAGACGAAGAGGAAAAATTGGCCTTGGTCGCCCTGATCCTCAATATCATGAAGATGCAGATCAAAGGTGCAGAAAAGGACACCAATGCCGAGCTGATCGTCTGCGAACACCTCAAAATGATGACCCGGGGCAAGCTCGAGTTTCAGCCCGAGGATGTGCGCTTCCACAAATATTCCCGTGAGACAGTGCCTCCACTGGCCAACTATTCCACGGCCATCTACCAGCGGCCCTCGGGTTCCAAGAAGAAAAAAGTCGTCAAGAAAAAATACAAATAAGCGCTCATGCAGTATTTTGAGATCGAAGGCGGGCACCAACTCAATGGGGAAATCGAACCCCAAGGTGCTAAAAATGAAGCCCTACAAGTCGTCTGTGCCATCTTGCTCACCGAGGAAAAGGTGGTCTTGGAAAATGTGCCAGACATTCTCGACGTCAATCGCCTCATCGAGGTGCTGGAACTGATCGGGGTAGAGGTCAAGCGCTTGGAGCCTGGCAAAATCAGCTTCAAGGCCAAAGATGTCAAACTCAACTTGCTGCTGAGCGACGCTTTCCGTTATGCTGCAGGCAGACTGCGCGGGTCCATGATGATCCTCGGGCCATTGCTTGCACGATTTGGCGAGGCGATCATGCCACAGCCCGGCGGTGACAAGATCGGCCGTCGTCGCGTGGATACCCACTTTTGGGGATTCCAACAGCTCGGCGCGCACTTTGTGTACAATGAAAAGGAGAGTTATTACAAAGTATTCTCCCACGGCCGGCTCAAAGGCGGCTTCATGCACCTCGATGAGCCGAGCGTCACGGGCACAGCCAATATCATCATGGCCGCTGTCCTCGCAGAGGGCACGACCACGATTTACAACGCCGCTTGCGAGCCCTATATCCAGCAATTGTGCAAGTTGCTCAATAGCATGGGTGCCAAGATCGAAGAGACCACCATCGGCTCCAACAAGCTGATTATCAATGGTGTCGAGAAATTGGGTAGCAACAAGAAGCCGCACCGCATCTTGGCAGACATGATCGAAGTGGGTTCCTTCATCGGCATGGCCGCCATGACCCAGAGTCAGCTCACGATCAAAAATGCCGATGTCGAGCATTTGGGCCTCATCCCCGCTGTATTTCGTAAACTAGGTGTCGATCTCGAAGTGCGTGGCAATGACCTCATTGTGCACCGTCAGCACATTTGCAAGATCGACACATATATAGATGGTAGCTCGCTCACCATCTACGACCATCCTTGGCCGGGCTTCACGCCCGACCTGCTCTCGATCGTGCTCGTCGTCGCGACGCAGTGCGAAGGCTCGGTGCTCATTCACCAAAAAATGTTTGAGAGCCGCCTCTTTTTTGTGGACAATCTCATCGAGATGGGTGCCAAGGTGATTTTGTGCGATCCACACCGCGCAGTCGTGATCGGCTTGGGTCGGCAGCACATGTTGCGTGCAATCCGCATGACCAGCCCCGACATCAGGGCAGGTATCGCCCTCTTGATTGCCGCCATGAGTGCCAACGGCACGAGTCGCATCTACAACATCGAGCAGATCGACCGCGGTTATCAAAACATCGAGACACGTCTCAATGCACTTGGTGCCCGCATCAAGCGCATGAAAGAATAGTTTGCGCAAGGCAACATGGCATGATTAGACGCTTGTGGCTACCTATATTCCTCCTGATCGGCCTTTGCTTGACGCAGGGGATGAGCAGTCACGCCCATGCCGCCGCCCCAACGCTTCCTGGCAATGGACTCGATAGCATTCCACGAGAATCGCTGGTCTTTGTCGAAGCTTTTGACGCTCATGGGGCAAGCATCGGTCTTGCCATCGGCGTGCTCCTCAAAAAAGGCTATGTCGCGCTCAACTATCACTATCTAGTAGGTGCCACAGAAGTCAATGTCTTCAAGCCAGGCGAACCGCAACGCTTCAAGTCCAATGGATTCCTATCGGTCGAGGAAGATTTGGATCTGATTGTGATCTCCGTGCCAGAGTTGGCTGGGAAATATGCGGTGGTGAGCGACCTGGACTTCCCCAAAGACGACGCCACTGTGCAGCTTACAGCCGCCCCCGATACACGCCGCATGCAGTTCAGCAATGCAATTGTGAAGGGCAAAAAGGAAATCTTGGCCCGCACCATGCCGCAGATCATCGCTGGACAAATCGATGACTGCACTGGGGGGCCCATCTTTCAAGGCGGCAAAGTCGTAGGATTTGCAGTCGCCGGCTACCTCGACGAGTCGCGCTATTATGCATACGCCATCCCCGCTTTTGAGGTGAAACGCCTCCTAAACAGGAGTTTCATCATCAAATCCTATACCTCCTTTAGCGACCTCGCACCCACGCCCGTCACCCCCTTCCAGGGAGTGCTCATGGCCTCGCTCGAGTCGGTTCTCTGGAAGTCCATGCCAGAGGCAGAGCGCCTCGCCCTGAGCAAAGGCAAGATGATCGTGATCGACATCACCACCAACTGGGCTGGCTGGAGCAACCTCATGGAAAAAAACACCTATTCCAAGAAAAGCATCATCCGCTACATCAATGAAAACTTCTATGCGGTGCAGCTCGATGCCGAGTCCAACGATACCATTCCATTCAATCACCTCAACTACACCCGCAATTCTGGCAGTCCCTACCATACGTTGGCCTATTCTTTGCTGGAAGGCAATATGCGATTCCCATCGACGGTGATCTTGGATGAAGAAATCAACGAGCTGTTGGTCATTCCAGGTTACATGGATGCGCGCAAAATGGAGGTAGTCCTCCACTATTTCTTTGAAAAAGCCTACCGAGACGAAGCGCTGAGCTTCCAAAAATACGAGTCCCTCTATTGGGAAGCGCAGGCAAAACTCGAGGGGCATTAATGCAAAATGCAATGGATAATACGGAAATCAAGAGCGACCACCAAGTGGAAGAAAGTGCAGATATGCAAATGGAAACAACTGAAAATCAAGTAGAAAACTTGGACAATGGCTTCAATATCGAAATCGAGGAAGCCAATGAAAGCCTGCAGCAGCTCGCGACCATGCAAGTCGAGCTAGACCAATCCAAGGCGCGCGCCAACGAGGCCACAGAGCAATACTTGCGTCTGCTGGCAGAGTTTGACAACTTCAGAAAACGCAGCCGCCGCGAGTATGAGTCTTTGCAGGAATATGCCTCTGAAAAAGTGCTTGTTTCCCTCCTGTCGGTCCTAGATGATTTTGACAGGACACTGACAGCAATGGAAAAGACTGACAATTTGACATCTATCAAAGATGGCATTACGATGGTCACCAATCGCCTGCACCGCACATTGGAAAAAGAAGGCCTGAACCTGATCGATACTACCGATGCCGACTTCGACAGCACCATGCACGAAGCCATCCATAGCGTAGAAGTCGAGGATAGCCGCAAGGGCAAGGTCTTGGAGCAAGCCGAAAAAGGATATCGCCTCAAAGACAAGGTGATTCGCTACGCCAAAGTAATCGTAGGAGAATAACACCATGGCCAAAAGAGACTTTTACGAGATCTTGGGCGTTGCCAAAGACGCTTCCAAGGACGATATCAAAAAGGCCTATCGCAAGCTGGCGATGCAGTACCACCCCGACAAAAACCCAGGTGATGCTGCTGCTGAAGATAAGTTCAAAGAAGCTGCGGAGGCTTATGAAGTCCTCAACGACGAGCAAAAGCGCCCCATGTATGACCGACATGGCCATGCTGGCGTGAGCGGCAATGGCGGTGGAGCCCAAGTGAACATGGACGATATTTTTTCCCGCTTCTCCGACATCTTTGGTGGTGGCGGCGGGGGTGGTGGCAGTCCGTTTGAAAATATCTTTGGCGGTGGTGGTGGGCGCGGTCGGCAGCGCCCGCGCGGCCAAAAAGGCAGCGACTTGCGCGTCAAGGTGCCGCTCAACATGGAGGAAATCTATGATGGCGTCAACAAAAAGATCAAACTGTCGCGCTACGCGACCTGCGAGACATGTAGCGGCATAGGCGCTGCAACCATGGAGGGCTATCGCACTTGCACAACTTGCAATGGCGCTGGCGAAATCAGGCGCCAAGCTGGCGGTGGGTTTTTCCAGCAAATCATGGTGAGTGCCTGCCCGACCTGCCAAGGCGAAGGCCGCGTGATTTCGGCTGCCTGTGGCACTTGCCAAGGCGAGGGTCGCACAGAAATATCAGAGGTGATCGACGTGCGCATCCCTGGTGGCATCACCGAGGGCATGCAGATCACGATGCGCGGCAAAGGCAATGCTGGCAAGCGCGGAGGCAACCCAGGCGACTTGATCATTTTGGTGGAGGAAACTCCCCATGATGAATTTGAGCGCCATGGCGACGATGTGATCCACGAGTTGTGGCTCAACTTTGCCGATGCTGCCCTCGGCACGAGTGTCGAGGTGCCGACGCTTGGCGGCGGCAAGACCCGCTTCAAAATTTCAGCAGGCACGCAATCGGGCAAGATCTTCAAGCTCAAAGGCAAGGGCTTCCCGATCATCAACGGCTACGGCCGTGGAGATCAGCTCATTCAAGCCCATGTATGGGTGCCGCAAAACCTTAGCCGAGACGAGAGGTCAGCCTTGGAACGCTTCAAGGAAAGTGGCAATTTCAGCCCTAGCCCCACGAGCAGCGACAAGGGATTCTTTCAGCGTATCAAGGACATGTTTTCCTAGACCGTCGTTTTTCGATCAGTTCCAAAGCGCACGCAATGCAATCATGGAAAAGGGGGCCGAGGCCCCCTTTTCCATGATTACGTGTATCCAATTTGTGGGATTCGATTGCTTCCAGCGAGATGCACACGCTGGTCATTGTTTTGGGCCTGCGCCCGCAGGGCGCTCAGCCGCCGAAAACTTGTCCCTCAAATCCCGCATCGGCCGCTCGAAATACCGAAACAAAATCCACGACAAACCGAGCGTAAATATCCAATACAGCACAAAACGCAAGAGTCCCAAGCCGAGGCTCGGTTGATGCGCCCAACTAATCTCCCCTGTAAAAATCGGCAAGATCATGTGTTGTACTATCGTGAGATTGAGCAGATACATCGAGTAGGAGGCGGTGCTGATAAAGCGTATCGGCGTACCGATAAAATTCCATTTCATCGTCTGCCAATCCGCCAAGAAGGGCAGCGCCAAAAAGCCTGCGAGCGGCTCCAAGCTCGACAGCCAGACCGCGCGGTAATAGATGCCATTCCACCCGACACGCATATTCAACGTCATCAGGAACACCAAGGCCAAAGCCAAGGCTAAACCGAGCTTTTTGTATTGGAGGCAGGCTGCTTTATGGTACCTCCAGAGGTAGGCCATGATCACGCCATACATGAGACTGTCCACGCGGTACAAGACGATCTGCCGTAGCGTCTCTGGCAAATTAGGGTCGGTTGGGGCGAGTGAATATTGCCACATCCGTAGGCCCAGTGGTACGATCAGGATGGTGACCGCCACCAACAACACTGCATGCTTGCGCTGTCGAAACAGAAATGAACTCCCCAAAATCAAAAGGGGCAAACACAGATAAAACCATTCCTCTACCGACAAGCTCCAAGCCTCCGGGAAGAATTTGGGATTCATCGTGAACAGGTTCTGGGAAAAGACATAATAGGTCCAATCGAAGGCATCGGTAGGCAGTTTCAACAAAAGGGAGCATACCCAGACCAGCGTAAGCACCAGCATATAATTCGGGAGGGTGCGAAACCATCGCCGAATCCAGAAATTGCCAACTTCCTTGAAACCGAAGCTTGGCCCTTCCAAGATCCGCAACAAAATGCCGCCGATCAGGAAGCCACTCAATACAAAGAATACAGAGACACCGTCCATCGCTGGCAACGGCAGGTTATAGAGCCAATGGATCGACTCGGGCAAGATCAGCATCCCGTGCATATACATCACGATCAGGATGGCAATTGCACGCATAAGGTCCAAGCCGAAGATCCTGTCTTGAGGATCCAGAATGCCAACTGATGATTTTTTTCCAAGCATCTGATCAGGTATTCATGCGTACATCCAGAAATTGCATCATTCCAGAGGTGGATGGCAGCCCCAAATTAAGGCTTGATCTTGAAGAATGTGTTTCCTGCATGGAAAAAATCATCTGCCGCCTTCAAACGCCAAACTGCGTGAGGTGATGGTTCAAATGAATCCACACCAATTTTGCCCATTGCTGCTTGGTCATTTGCCCAAAATTAGGATGCGTCTGAAAGACAAAAGATTCGGTTTTGGCCGCAAATTCATCCAACAAAGCAAGCAGCAACTTGTGGTCGGCCTCCCAAGTGGTGGGTTTCGTGCCAGCCGTGAGTTGGTCCAACTCAGGCATGGTTGGCACCTTTCCCTTTGGGGCAGGCATACCCCACAACACTAAGGTTTTGAGGATATTGCGTCCAAAAAAACCTGGCTCACCCGCAACTTTGACATGCCCGAGGGCGAGGCGCAGTTGGTCTGCCAAGTGGCATAAGCATTGCGCGGCATTCATCTTGCCCCATTGCGCTGGGCTGTTGGGCTTGAGCTGGACAAGGCGGCTGAGCATTGCAGCTTTGGCTTCAGGGTCGAGGATGTTCTTTTTCATCCGCTGAAGTTAAGTCCAAGTACTAAATTTTGCAATCAGCGTATCTTGCGCGAGGCAATTGTATGACAATCAGGCATCACCAATCCAGTCCTTGAATCCAGGAGGAAGCTCGGTGGAGCACAATGCCCCACCGAGTCCTCTCAGTTCACAGCCGATCGCATTCGACGACGCCCTCATGCTCCTGCTTCACAAGATTCCCACCTCTCAGTTCTTGCTCTCCCACTCACTCTCCAATCCCACCCTGCTTTAGCTGCCAGTTCCCCCAGATCTCCTCGATCTCGGCTTGCGCCTCGCGGCGGTCGAGTTGCCGCGCTTTGCGGTACTTTTTTTCGCGCTCGATCGCTTCATCGTCGCGCAACTTGTCCCATTTGCGTTTAGGCATCGCAGATCACCTCCTTTCCTCGCTCCAAGCGCAGCTGCCCGCAGGCGTGAACTTCCAGTCCCTCACGGATTTCCTGTGCGTGCATCTGCGACCGCAACCTGCGCCGACTCGTATCCTTGTGCCATTGCTGCGCCGTCTTTCGGCTCTTCACATGCCGATATTTCTCCCAGAGCATGCCTTGCTCCATGCGGGCTTTGAGGTAGCTGAGTTCCTGCTCGACCTCTACATTGGGGATGAAGCGGTGTGTGAGGTAGAGCTTGCTGCGACGCGACGCATACATCCAATTGTGCGTGATCTCAAAGCGGCTCCCTTTCCAAGGCGTCCACGTCCAATGGAAGTGGCATTTGAGGTCAGGGCGCAAGGCATCATAGACACGCGGAGCGAGCTTCCTCGGCGTATGATGCCAATCTGCCCAGCGACGTCTTTGCTTGTCAAACACTTTGAAGTCCTTTCGCTTGGAATCCTCTAATTTCTGCACCGTGCGCAGCAACACCAGAAGCCCCTCGGCATCCTGACGCCTTGCGACATCGGGCCGCAAGACCAACTCACGGCGATAGCCCCAAAAGACGGGCTTCTCCAACGGAACGCGCAGTCGGCCCTCCCTACCCATCGTGTACAAAGCGTCGATGCGCTTTACCATGGCACGCATAGCCTTTTCGGCGGCCTCTTTGCGGGCACGCCAAATCAATCGATTGCCCATAACGGTCAATGATATTCAGATCAATAAAATCGAAAAAATCGGTTTGCATGGCCACCCGATCCAGCTTGGGAGATCAGGGGCGATGACGGTTTTGATGGCGATGTCTTAGCGTAACATGATGCTGCAAATATCGAAAAGCCAATGCAATTTTATGTACCAATCAGCAGCGGATTCAGACCATTGGGTAGCCGTGTTTTACAATTTTGATTTCTGTACACTCAAATGCATGCTGAAAACGGCTTCGAAGATGAGGAGTTCCAAGGATGAATTTATCCTGATTCAAGCACTCTGACCACTTTGATCCTCACCACAATCTCCTCAACAAGACCTCCGTTGCAGCATGGGCAAAAGCATGCCGCGATCAACAATCGATCGTGCATAAAAAAGGTCGTAAAATCTTAAACAAAAGCGACATTTCTGGAAGATTATGGTCAAATTTGCATCGGATTTTATAGTTGGACTCCCTTTGGCGCTGAACGAAATGATAAATGCCGCAAATCCTTTGCGAATCGCCGTTTTTGCTTCCGGTAATGGAAGCAATGCCGAGCGTGTGGCGCGTCATTTCCAGGCATCTACATTGGCACGTGTGACCCTGATACTGAGCAACAATCCCAAGGCAGGCGTTTTGGATCGGGCGCAGCAACTCGACATCCCCAACATTGTACTGTCCAAATCCATCTACGAAAATGGCGCCGCGCTCAATGCCCTGCTTGCAACGCATGCAATCGATGTCTTGGTCTTGGCGGGTTGGCTCAAACATATTCCCGACGAGGTCATCACGACCTACCGTGGGCGCATTGTGAACATTCACCCCTCGCTCCTGCCTGCGCATGGCGGGCAAGGCATGTATGGCATGCGTGTGCATGAGGCCGTGCTCGCGGCGCGTGAATCCGTATCGGGCATCACCATCCACCACGTGAACGAGGTCTATGACCAAGGCGAGGTGATCCATCAAGTAGCGCTCGCAGTGCAGCCCGACTGGACTGCCGAGCAATTGGCTCAAGAAATCCACGCGCTGGAACATGCGCATTTCCCTATCGTGATCGAAAATTTGCTCCAGACTTTCACTGCCATGGTTCCAAGCGAGTCTGGCATGAAAAAAATCGAGACGGCGCTCATCTCTGTTTATCACAAAGATGGCCTCGACCGCATCGCATTGGCGCTCCACGCGCAAGGCGTGAAGCTCATTTCAACCGGCGGCACCAGCGACTTCCTGAAGGGCCTCGGCCTGGAGGTGATGGATGTGGCCGACCTCACCGACTACCCCTCGATCCTCGGTGGCCGCGTCAAGACCCTGCATCCCAAAGTGTTTGGCGGCATTCTTGCACGCCGAGCCAATGCCGACGACATGGCGACCATGCAGGAATATGCCATCCCAGCCATCGACTTGGTGATCGTGGACCTGTATCCCTTTGAGGATACCGTCGCCTCGGGTGCCGCAGAAGCGGCCATCATCGAGAAAATCGATATTGGCGGCATCTCTCTGATTCGCGCCGCAGCCAAAAATTTCAAGGATGTATTGTGCTTGCCTTCGCGTGCACACTATGACGAGTTTTTTGAATTGCTCACGGCACAGGCGGGCGCATTTTCCATGGCGCAGCGGAAGTACTTTGCCACCGAGGCTTTCGATGTGTCGAGCCACTACGACAGCCAAATCTACAGCTACATGGTCGGCGAGACACCTCGCAGCTACAAGGCTTCGATACAACACCGCCAAGAACTGCGCTACGGCGAAAATCCGCATCAAAAGGCCGCATTTTACGGAGATTTGGATGCCCAATTTGACCAGCTGCACGGCAAGACACTGAGCTACAACAATCTGCTGGATACAGATGCAGCCTTGCATTTGATGGCCGATTTCCAAGGTGACTTGCCCTGCTTTGCGATCTTCAAGCACACCAATCCTTGTGGCGTGGCCACGGGAGCCACGCTCTTGCAGGCTTGGGAACGCGCACTGCAAAGCGATCCTATCTCTGCGTTTGGTGGCATCATCATTTGCAATGGTGTCGTGGAGGCCGACGTAGCAGAGGCAATCCAGGAAATCTTTTTTGAAGTGCTCATCGCCGAAGGCTTCACAGCCGATGCCTTGGCGGTATTGCAGCAAAAAAAGAACCGCATCCTACTGCGTCGCAAATCGCATGTGCTGCCGACGGTTGCAGTGCGCACAGCCGTAAATGGCCTCTTATTTCAAGAAAAAGACAACCTTTTGCCCGATGTACACGTATATGTGGGCAAGTCAAGTAGGCAAGTGACTGAAAATGAACTTGCTGACATATTATTTGGAGAGAAAGTGGGGAAGCATCTCAAGTCAAATGCGATTGCCATTGTGAAACAACAACAGTTGATCGGTAGTGGCGTGGGCCAAACTTCTCGTGTCGATGCGCTCAAGCAGAGCATCGCCAAGGCACAGGAACGCGGCTTTGACCTCCGGGGGTCGGTGCTTTACTCCGATGCCTTTTTTCCATTTGCAGACAGTGCAGAGTTGGCGCTGGCAGCTGGCATCGAAGTGCTAGCTGAGCCGGGAGGCTCTGTCAAGGACCAAGACACCATCGACTTTTGCGAGCAGCATGCGATGTGTTTGGTCTTCACCAAAAATCGACACTTTAAGCATTAAACAATAGGAAGCGGGATCTACTATGGGCTTGTTTAATTTTTTTACATCAGAAATTGCCATCGACCTCGGCACGGCCAATACGCTCATCATGTACAATGATGAAGTCGTGGTCGATGAGCCTTCGATTGTCGCCCTCGACCGGGTGACGGGAAAGGTGCTCGCCATCGGTAAGGAGGCACAGCAAATGCACGAAAAGACGCACGAAAACATCAAAACTGTGCGTCCGCTGCGGGATGGAGTGATCGCTGACTTTACAGTCGCCGAGCACATGATCCGTGGCATGATCAAAATGATTCACCCAGGCCGACGCCTGATGCCGAGCAACCACAAAATGGTGATCTGCATTCCTAGCGGCATCACCGAGGTGGAAAAACGTGCTGTGCGTGACTCGGCCGAGCACGCGGGCGCCAAGGAAGTCTATTTGATTCCCGAGCCGATGGCAGCTGCGATCGGTATCGGTATCAATGTCGAGGAGCCGATTGGCAACATGATCGTGGACATCGGCGGTGGCACGACCGAGATTGCGGTGATTGCACTCTCTGGTATCGTGAGCGACCAGAGCATTCGCATCGCGGGTGACGAGTTCAACAGCGACATTCTTGACTATATGCGTCGTCAGCACAACTTGCTGATCGGCGAACGCTCTGCTGAGCGCATCAAAATCGAGGTTGGCGCTGCATTGCCCGAGCTCGACAATCCGCCAGCAGACATTGAGATCCGTGGCAAGGACTTGATGACCGGCATCCCCAAAACGATCTCGATCAGCTACCGCGAGATTGCCCACGCCCTCAACAAATCGATCGCCAAGATCGAGGAAGCTATCCTGAAAGCCTTGGAATTCACACCTCCAGAACTTTCGGCCGACATTTACGACCGTGGCATCCACATCACAGGTGGTGGTGCCTTGTTGCGTGGCTTGGACATTCGCCTCAGCGAAAAAACCAAGTTGCCCATCCATATCGCCGATGATCCACTGCGTGCAGTGGTCAAGGGCTCTGGCATCGCCTTGAAAAATACACAGACATCTAAATTTTTGATGACCTGAGCAGCGTGATGCTGCTGCTCACAGGCTCGGGAGGGTACCCGCTTTCTATTTTTTGCCCACTTACGCTCAGCCTGTGAGCATGCAGCCCATTGTCAGGTAGCCCATTCGTTTACGAGGAGGTTCTGAATATCTATGTGGAGAATCATCCGGTTTTTGGGCCGGTTTGGCAATTTCCTACTGTTCCTTTTCTTGGAATTGATTGCGCTAGCCGTGATCGTGACCGTGAATAAGCCGCAGCACGAAATTTCACAAAGCCTACTTTTGGAGGTTTCGGGTTCGCTTGCCGAAACCCAGCAGACCGTTTATGGCTATTTCAATTTGGTTTCTGAAAACGAGAAACTAAAAAGCCGCGATGCAGAGCTCGAGAGCCGCATCTTGCTCCTGCAAGACTCGCTCAATGAGGTCTTCAACCGTGTGCCCAAGAGCCTCGCTTATATGGTGGTCGAGGATTCGATTGCCCGCGATTCTTGCGCATTGCAGGAGTTTGAGCGCATTGAGCTGCCCGATTCGTTGATGCCTGTGTCCCGCTACCACTTCATTCCAGCAGTGGCGATCAACAATTCTGTGAATCTGAACTACAACTACATTACCCTCAACAAGGGTAGCAAACATGGGATTACCCTCGACATGGGCATTATTTCGCCCGAAGGCATCGCAGGCCAAGTCGTGGAGGTAAGTGCTCATTACTCCCTCGCCTTGAGCGTGCTCAACAAGAAGTTTCGCACGGGTGCCAAGCTCCTGCACAACTCAAATGTGGGCACGATGCGGTGGGAAGGTGAGGATGCCAACTATGCTTGGCTAGACTTCATTCCCCAGACGAGCCTTATCAAGGAAGGTGACACCGTCGTATCGTCGGGTTACAGCACTGTCTTCCCAGGCAACTATATGGTCGGGACCGTGGAAAAGTACAATACCGACTCACAAGATGGCTTTTTCCAAATCAAAGTGAAGCTATCCACCAATTTCAGAGGGTTGCACAATGTCTATTTTGTGCAGCATAGCCACCGCGCTGAGATCGATTCACTGGAGCAAACCAAGCACATTCAATGAACCTGCTGCTCAGATATACAACGATTTTTGTGCTCTACTTAGTAGCACAATTACTTGTGTTCAACAACTTCACCTTGTGGGAAGTGGCTTCGGCCCACGTGTTTTTGGTCTCCTTGCTGATCTTGCCGCCGACGACACCTTTTCCGCTACTGCTCATCATCGGTTTTACGTCGGGCATGCTCGTCGATGTGTTTTCAGGCGGGGCGTTCAAAGGCTTGTCGGCGTTCTCTTGCGTGCTCATGCTGAGCGTGCGCAACGCTTGGATCGCGGCGATCACCAACAAGGTGAGCTTCAGGGGCAATGAGGAGTCATTGATCAGGGTGCAACCCATTCCTTGGCTCATCCAGTATATGCTACCGCTGATCATTGTTTTTGAATTGAGCTATCATCTGCTAGAGGCATTCAGTTTCGCTCACTTGGGCATGACGCTGCTCAAGACCGGTTTGAGCATCGTCTATACCTTTTCGCTTTCCTTCATTTTTATTGTGTGGAGGCACCAAGACAGTAAGCGATGAACAAGAACCTCAATCGCGGCACGATCTTGCTGGCTAGTTTTGGCGGTATTCTGCTGCTGTTCCTTGTGCGCTTGTTGTATTTGCAGGTGCTCAGCGAGAAATATGCGATCCAAGCATTGGCCGTCGATATGGAGCGGGTCGAGCTGTACCCCTCGCGGGGCATCATCTATGACCGCAACGATAAGCTCTATGTGAAAAACAGCCCCATCTTTGATTTGATGTTTCTTCCCAATCAAATCACGATCCCCGACACGACGATCTTGGAGCGCTACCTCGGCCTTACGCGCGAAAAAATTCGCGCGGAGATTCGTCGCTACAAAGGGCTGGACCGCTACCATTGGAAGCCACTCGTGACCAAACTCGACAAGGAGCAATGGGGTCGATTTAGCGAGCACATGTGGAAGTTTGAAGGGATCAAAGTGGTCACCCGACCGATCAGAGAATACAATTACGCAGCTGGGGCGCACTTTTTGGGTTATCTCGCCAAGACGGATTCTGGCGATATCAAAAAACAAATTAAGGAAGAGGACATCGAAGACTATCCCTACAATGGGGAAGACTTGATCGGGAAAGTGGGTATCGAGGCTTTCTACGAAAAAAAATTGCGCGGACGCAAGGGAACCAAGTTCATCTTGCGCGACAATTTCAATCGCCCAATGGGTTCCTTCAACGATGGAGAATTTGATGAACTCCCGGCATCGGGCAAGGACATCAAGCTTGGTGTCGATGCGGAGTTGCAGATGCTGGGCGAGAAATTGATGACGGGTAAGCGGGGCAGCATCGTGGCAATCGATCCTGCGACAGGCGAGATCCTCGCTTTTGTCTCTGCACCGAGCTACGATCCCTCTGAACTCACTGGCAGCAACCTTGGCACCAATTATTCACGGTTGAATTCAGATCCTGAGCTGCCCCTCATCAACCGTCCACTCACGGCGCAATATCCGCCAGGCTCTATTTTCAAGCTGATGCAGGCGCTCGCGGCAATGAATGAAGGCGTGATCGATGAGAATACGCACTTCGGCTGCGGTGGATCATGGTTTCGCAACAAGGGAAAACCCGCCTGTCACGGTGCCCATGGCTCCGTGAACCTCGGCTATGGCATCCAGCAAAGCTGCAATTCCTATTTTGCGGAGGTCTATTATACCTACCTCAACGACCGCCGGTTCAAAGACATTCACGAAGCTTATCAAAGCTGGTTTGACCACATGGCGGTTTTCGGGATCGGGCGCCGCCTCGGTGTGGACCTCCCCGATGAAAAGACGGGCAACCTCCCAACCAAAGAATATTATGACCGCCAATATGGCGCCAAGGGCTGGGGAGCACTCACGATCTACTCCAACTCGATCGGGCAAGGCGAAATCTTGCTCACGCCCTTGCAAATGGCCAATTGTGCGGCCATCATCGCCAACAGAGGCTGGTACTACCCGCCTCACTTCCTGGTGGCCGAGAAGCAAGGTTCTGCCCCTTGGCAAAATGCGCAATACCAAAAAATCCTGCCAGAGGGCAATCCTTCACAATATGCGATGGTGGTTGCGGCGATGGAGCAGGTCGTGCTCGCTGGCACGGGTACGCGTGCACGCATCGACAGCATCGCCGTCTGCGGCAAGACTGGCACGGTGGAAAACAAGGCTGGTGAGGATCACTCGGTCTTTTTGGCCTTTGCACCCAAAGACAATCCTAAGATTGCCATTGCTGCCATTGTGGAAAATGCAGGATTTGGCGGTACATGGTCGGCACCGATCTGTAGCCTGATGATGGAGCAATACCTCAAGGGCAAGATCAAAGACGAGGCTAAGATGAAAGCCATCGTCGATGCAAGATTTGATCCTGTGAGACGGGCTCCCGTCGCCATCACTGAAGAGGAGGCCGCAGCTGCGGGCAACAATGGCGAATGACATGTTTAGCAAGGAGGGATCAAGACCTGCCCCTCAGGAGAAGCAGAGCCTGCGTGCGCGCTGGGCCAATGCGAATCCCGAATCGGTCGTGCGGGATTCCAAGATCGACTGGATCACCCTCAGCCTGCTGCTGCTCATCATCGTGCTCGGCTGGCTCAATTTGTATTCGATTTCCCATACCGACGATCCCTCGATCTTGAGCTTCAAAACCTTCCACGGCAAGGAGGCCATCTTCTTGCTCGGGGCCTTGGCTTTTGGTACGCTGATCCTCTTTATGGACACCAAATTCGTGGAATTTGTCTCCTATTTTGCCTATGGGCTTGCATTGGTGGGATTGGTGGCGGTTTTTCTTTTTGCGAAGGTGACTGGCGGGGCCACAAGCTGGTTTGAGGTTGGGGGCATCAAAATCCAACCGACGGAATTTGCGAAGGTGGCGACGATTATGGCGCTGGCCAAGTTCATGTCGCGCTACAATTTCAGTCTCAAAAACAGATCGGACGTGCTTACCATGATCGGCATTGTCGCTTTGCCGATGGCCCTGGTTTTGCTGCAAAACGATGCTGGCTCATCCCTCGTTTTTGCCGCTTTGATTCTGGTGTTTTTCAGGGAAGGCCTGCACCCACTGATCATGATTGCCGCTATCCTCCTCGCAGGAATCGGCGGCATCTCTCTGCTCCTCTCAACCAATGAGTATTTGTGGATTTACATCGGCATCGTGATGTTGGTCGTGGGGGCTTTTTCCTTCTTCTACCTGTTTAGACGCCGGTTTATCCTGATCCACCTTGCGGTGTGGATCTTTTTGATGATCATTCCGCTCACGGTCACCAAGGTTGTAAAGCCCTATCAAAGCGCCCGCTTCAGGGTATTGGTCGCTTCTGAAAAAGAGATGCGCAGCGACAAGGAGCTGGCCAAGGTAAGTTACAATTACATTCAGTCACTCGTCGCGGTGGGTTCGGGCAAGGTTTGGGGCAAAGGATTTGGCGGCAGCACCCATACACGCGGCGATTTTGTACCAGAGGAACAAACCGACTACATCCACTGCGTGTTCAGCGAGGAGCATGGCTTTGTGGGCAGTACGTTTTTGATCATTTTGTTTTTTCTGCTGGTGGCGCGGGTGTTTTACCTTGCAGAGAATTCAAAAACGGCCTATGCACGGGTATTTGGGTATGGCGTGGGCACGATTCTCATGATCCACATCCTCATCAACATCGGCATGAGTATCGGGGTGGTTCCCACGATTGGTATTCCGCTGCCTTTTTTCAGCTATGGCGGCTCATCGGCGATTTCATTTACGACGATGATGTTCATTTTGATGAATCACTACAGCTACCGCACGAATATCTTGACGTGATGATTTGAGAATTGTGTGCCTCTCGGCTTGTCAAAAAGGTTCGTAATAGAAACGCCCCGAAGGAATCCTTCGGGGCGTTTCTATTACGATAGGTTTACGAGGCCTTTCGGTTTTTCTAAGCCTCAAATCTGGCGCGTACCATGGCTTCAAATTCTTTGGAAACCTTGTCGTTGCGGTTCACATTGGGGTCGTTGAAGACATATTTATCCAAGACATCGTTGGCGTCTTGCAGGCTTTCGGTCTTGTTGATCTTGTCGAGGACGACCTTGAATTTCACGCTGCTGCCCCCAAATACCTTTTGGACAAACTGAAACTGTTTGTGCACTGGGATTTGGTCGGCTTTGATGCTTTTGGAAGCGTCATCGCCGGCTTGCGAGATGGGATTGGCTTGCTGCCGAAACTTGTCAGCGAGCGTGCGTGGCTCTTTGCTGGTCTCCTCGTTGCGGTCTTGGCCGATGAGGCTTGGGCGCTGTACTTCGGGTTGTGACTCGACCACAGGAGGCATTTGCACGACGGGCCTCGACACTTCCTGGGGTGCCTCATTGGGCTTTACTTGCACTTCGATTTTAGGAATGGAAGTGCCTTCCTTTTTCTCGATGCCGCGATCTACGATCGATGGTTGCTTTTGATCACGATTGGAAAACGATTCCAAGAGGTTGCGTGGCTTTTCAGTGCTTGGCTTGTCTTGGGTGGGTGTTTCTGCCGCCGCATTTACGATTTCCGGCTTGCTACGATCGTTGACTTCTTCCTTCACCCATGGCGGCAAGTCGGTGCGTGGCGGCTTGGCATTGGACGAGAAAACGGGTTCTTTGGGGGCGTCCTCTTGTGCAGGCATCACGGGGGTCTGTGTGACCCAAGGTGGTAGGGTCGTCTTTGGCTCGCGTGGAACTTCGCGGACTTCGACCGTAGGTTCATCTGCTTTTTTATCCTCTCTTGGGGCTACTTGCACCTTGATGACGGTGCGTTTCTGCTCTTCGACAGGCTCCTCGACCACGATTGGTGGCTGAACGACCACCGGCTCCTCGACCACGGGCTCGCGGGCGATAACCTCCTCCAACTCACGGCCTGTAAGGTTCCTGAACAAGCCACGCTGGTATTCCGAAATGCTCTTGCCTTCCTTGCCTTCCCAGAGTTCGATCACACGCTCAAACTTTTCGAAGAATACCGCTTTCTCCACTTGCTGAAATTGGTTTTTCTCATGGTATTTGAGAATCGCCTGGATCACAAAGTCATAATCGGTAAAGTAGGGCGCATGCTTGCGATAGACCTCGATATGAATCGCCTCAGTGTTCAGGAAAAAGAATTTCCCGATCGCTTCCTCTGAATTGAGGATGAGTTTGAGGCTATTGTAAACGGCTGAGCGCACGAGTGGCTCAAAATCGGACTGACGAACGAGAATATGGCCCGAGAGCAAATTCAAGAATCGCTTCAATCCATCTTTGACTTCAGTTTCGCTGAAATCAAAATAGGGATGCACCATCTGAGCGATATGGGCATTCCATTCTTGGTAGATGCGGAATAGGATAAACTGGTTCACCTGAGCGTGCTGGCAGAACTCAGTAATGCCGGCCCCACTGATGGCACCGTTTTCAAAGGGGTATTGATTCATCAGCGTGCTCGTGATCTGATCGACCAATTGATTGAGCTTCTGATCTGCAAGGATAATCTTCTTCATCTGCGCGCGGCATTCAAAATATAACTGCAAAAATAACAAAACTCTCTCTTTTTTTGGGAATAAACGGGCGTTTCAATTGTGCGTTTCGTGCGCAATGTCCACTGAATGCGACATTGGAGGCTATTCCAAGGCTTTTTGTCCCACGCAAAAGATCTTGATGCACAGTTATCCACTGCCTTATTGATAACCTGAGGATGGGAAGCGGTGAGAGTTTCCTAATTTTGGCCCCTATTGCAATCTCGTACGCATGTTTATTGAGCCCAATTATGCGAATCAAATCACCGGATGGATCGAAGTGATCGTCGGGAGCATGTTTTCCGGCAAAACCGAGGAACTCATTCGTCGATTGCGCCGTGCACAGATTGCGAATCAAAAAGTAGCGATTTTCAAGCCCGCAATCGATACGCGCTACAGCGAAACCGAGGTGGTTTCTCACCGTGGATCATCGATTCCATCGACCGCCGTCACGAGTTCGCAGCAGATCTTGCTGCTCACCCAAGATGTAAAGGTCGTAGCGATCGATGAGGCGCAGTTTTTTGATGTTGGCATTGTGGATGTCGCCCGCAAACTCGCCAACGAGGGCATCCGTGTGATCGTGGCGGGCCTAGACATGGACTATACTGGCAAACCATTTGGGCCGATTCCTGCGCTCCTCGCCAATGCCGAATTTGTCACCAAGGTGCATGCCATTTGCCAAAAGTGCGGGAGCCTCGCCAACTACTCATTCCGCAAGGCTGCTGTCAATTCCCAAGTCCTGCTCGGCGAAAAAGACACCTACGAGGCCCGGTGTCGCCATTGCTTCTACCAAGACTTTAAAGCAAATGCATGACGCCCAGCGGGCATCGCATTTCAACTTCCTAAAAATACGCCGATTTTGATGCCGACATTGCTTTGGCGGCCTAGGATAAAGAGGGGATCGCTCAGGCTTGCTTGTGGTCGCAAAACACGGTTGAGCGGGGCATAATCGTTTTTGAGCAAGCTCAGTTGGTAGTAGGGTCTGATGAAAATCCCTGGACTCACGCCATCTCTGAAGGAGATCATGAAGTGCAAGAAGCTGGTCGTGCCAAAATTCAATTCATTCACATAGCGTCCAAATATCTGGCTTTGTACTTGGGGCTGAATGCCTTGGCGCCCGCTAAGCCGCAGGTTTCCGAAGTCGGCCGACTGGCCAAGTGCCAATCTGAAGCGCGACTTGCGCACGACGAAAATGCCAAGACCGAGGTCCATGGTACTCGCGTTGTAATGCACTTGCGAAACCTGGGTTATAGCTGACCCAGCGTACACCTCACCGCGGGCACTGGTACTCGCAAAACGCATTGTATATTGAAAATCGACCAAGACGCCTGCGAAATCGGCGCCGAGATGGGCCGTGAGGCCAGCTGGGGCATGGATCTCATGCAGCGGCTTCTCTGAAGTCCATGGATTGGCGGCATTGAAGGCGTTGAGTACATAATTCAGGCTATCAAGCTGAGCGTAACTTTGGTTGAAACCAATGCCGAAGTGTACGCGGTTTTGGGCATTCACGCCTGCCGCAAGGCCCATAGCCAACAGCCACATCGAAACACAAAGTCCTTTCCAACTGCGATTTCCCATCGCCTAGTAACCTAAAATTTTCAACATCGACTTGTAGCTCTGTTCTTTCGAAAACAGCTTGGTTGTTACCTCGCCATTCTCATCGCGATCGACCACGATGTGCTTTGGGGTCGGCAAGAGGCAGTGCTGCAAGCCACCATAGCCCCCGATGGACTCTTGGTAGGCACCGGTATTGAAAAAACCGATGTATTGGTCGCGCCCGCGCTTGTAACGTGGCAGGTAGATCGCATTGCTATGGGCCTCGGCATTGTAATAGTCGTCGCTGTCGCAAGTCAATCCGCCCAAAAATACACGCTCATAAGGCTCATCGAGGTTGTCGATCGCCATCATGATATAGCGCTTGTTGATCGCCCAGGTGTCTGGCAGCGTGGTCATGAACGAGCTGTCGATCATATCCCACTTCTCACGGTCATTTTGCTGCTTTTGCTCCAAAATGTTGTAGAGGATGGCGCCGCTTTCACCGACGGTAAACGTGCCAAACTCTGTGAAGATATCGGGTTCCTTCACACGCCGCGCATTGCAATTTTCCTTGATCTGCGCGACGATCTCCTCGGCCATGTATTCGTAGTCATATTCAAAAGCCATCGAATCCTTGACAGGGAAGCCGCCGCCGATGTTCAAGCTGTCGAGCTCAGGGCAGATATTCTTGAGTGCACAATACACGTTGATGCACTTGAGCAACTCATTCCAATAATAAGCCGTGTCGGCGATGCCGGTATTGATAAAGAAGTGCAGCATTTTGAGATCCAAATGCTTGTGCTTCCGGATCTTGTCCACATAAAAAGGCACGATGTCTTTGTAGCGGATACCTAGACGACTGGTATAGAATTCAAACTTGGGGTCTTCTTCGGCTGCGATGCGCAAGCCGATCTTGACTGGTTTCTGGGTAAACTCAAGCAACCTATCCAGCTCATGCATGTTGTCAAGCACGACGATCAGGTTCTCGAAACCATTGTCCACCAAGCGTGCAATGTTCTCTAGGTAATTGTCCTTCTTGAAGCCGTTGCAAATGATGTAACGGTCCTTACTGAGTTTCCCAGCTTCATACAAGGACTCAACAATGTTGATGTCAAATGCACTACTAGTCTCTAGATGCGCGCCGTGGTCTAGGACCTTTTCCAGCACAAACGAGAAGTGCGAACTCTTGGTGCAATAGGCATAGTGGTAGTCGCCGTCATACAGCGACTTGGCGATGCCGACTCCAAACAGCTTGCGTGCCCGGTCGATCTGCTGACCGATGCGGGGCAGGTAGCTCAATTTTACGGGCGTGCCATACTGCTCAACGATGTCCATGAGGGGGATTCCCCACCAATGCAGTTGATTGTCCTCAACGTGAAAACCCTCCTGTGGGAAGTGGAAAGTTTGCTCAATGAGATCAATGTACCTGTTCTTCATTCTTAGTTCCAATTCAGTTACCCATTCCAAAAGTGAGACATCCAAGTCACTTGGATTTACCAGTTTTCAAGGAAGCAACAAAAATACTCTATGCAACGGGATACACAATGGTGCAGGGCGATCATAACAATAAATTTATATCGGCTGCGTTGGAGACTGATTTTCAACGCGTTTTGGGGTTGCAATACCAGGTATTTACAACGGATCGCGTGGGTTCGGCAAGCATACCAGCCCCTTGCAACAGAATTTCAGGACTGCGGCATTGCTTTATGAGCGCTTTTCCAAGCGAGATGAACCAATTTTGCGCTAGCCATCTTGCAATTTTAACTCGACGGAGATAGGGTCAGTTGGTCGGATGAATCATTCAAATGAAACCGAAATTCCGGAGGCATAGACGATTTTCCTAGACCTAGCAAAATCTGCAAACGACGGTGAATTTGTACCTTTTACCAAAAAGCCTTAATCAGATACTTAGGAATAATTTTTCCTTAGCCCCACTCCAAGCATAGGTGAATCTGATTGGCGGGCACTGCGCAAACCTTCAAGAAATGCTACACCCCGCCGAGCTTGCGCTTGAGCTCCTCGACCATCTTGGCCATATCTTCGAGCGCCTTGTCCTTGCCTTCGAGCGCCTTGTCTTTGTCTTCGAGTGCCTTTTGCTGCTCCGCTAGCGCCTTTGCATTCTCCTCCAAAACCTTGTCCCGATCAGCAATCTTCGCTTCCAAGCGCACGCGATGCTCCTCGATCGCATCCTCAAAGACACGGTCATATTCCTGCTCCTCCTCGATTTTTTTCTTCTGATAGGGGTCGGTGCCGAAGTAGTGCAGCTTTTCGAGGATGCGCATGATGTCCTGGTCCTCGATCTCGTGGCTGTATTCCTTGACAATGCCGTTTTCGTCGATGAAATAGTCTTGCTCAAAGACGCTCAACAACCGATCGAGCTTGGTTTTGACCTTGCCGCCGATGCGCTTGAGTTGCACGACATAGCAGTCATGGGAGAGTTTTTCAATGAACTCGCTCTTCTTTGCGATCACCTCATGCGTGAGCAGGTCCACATATTGCCGATTGACCTTGATCACGCACGACTCTACATCAGTCAGCTTGAAGCCCAATAAATAAATGGTCACGATCGGCAATGCCACCTTTTGGCCGTCGATCAGGTCGCGCTTCTTGTAATGCTCCCCGAGGTAATTGCGGAAGCGCATCAAATCGATAGCGTTTTTTGCCTTTTGAATCTCGACCAGGACTTTTTTACGCTCGCCGCTCGCTGTCTTCACGGTAGCGATAAAGTCGAGCCGATAGATGGAAAACCCCACTCCCTCAAAGCCCTTGGCCTCGCCACGCCGCAGGTACTCTTGCGGCTTCACGGTCACCTCCTCAATCGTCTCGTCGAGCAGCGTGCCGATAAAAAACTTGGCCACCCGATCATCTTCCATCAGGAACTTAAATGCGACGTCGAAAATGGGGTTGGCAATGACCATGCTGCTTTTTTTGCAAAGTTAGGCCAAAGCCCCTTGTTTGTCAAGGCGCTGCCGAATGCACTTCGCACATTGGATCTTCCATAAAGCGATGCCCCACCGCCTGATTTGCGCCTGTTTCACTTGACCAGAAACCCGATCAAATCAAGGTCGAAGTTGAAGGCCAGGCCCACATTCCAGGCCCGCGCTGGCAGCGGCAGGTTGTAGGGTTGCAACGAACCTTGGTTGAGCAACTGCTCCATCGGCAGGAAATCAAAGGTTTGCAGTGGTAACTGTATATAAGGCGTGAGCGAATAGACCGTGATCGCGTCGGGACTGCTGCGAAAAACCATTTTGGCAAAAGCCGACACTGCCAGCAGCGGCGACCGACTGTACAAGTAATAGTCGGTACGGTTGATCTGATTGCTCGGCCCCGTGCGGGTGAGCAGGCGCATGTAGCCAGCGTCGAGCGCACCCCCGAGGTACATGACAAACTTATCGTTTTCGGCGATGGAAATACCTGCGCCCAAACTGATCGATTGCATCGTGAAACGCACATCGCGCTGATAGATGCCATTGGCGTCAGTACTCTTGGCCGTCGCTCGCATGCGGCGCGTATTCAGGTTCAAATCGAGCAAGAGACGCCCAGATCGGTAGCTCAGGTCATAAATCTCTCCAAACGGCCAATGAAAACGATTCATCCGCCGATACAAAAAGGCCCGATCATTGTAGCGATCAATGGGCACGTTGGCATTGGGCATGCTGGCAAAACCCGCTTGCAAACCGATACCTGCATACAATTGCGCCTTGCTAGCCAGCGGCATGAGCGCGATGGAACACAATAGACTGAAAATCAACCGCCTTATCATAGTCTTAGTCATACGGACAGCATTCATGGAGAAAAATGGCAAATTCGTCGAAATATCCAATGAAAATAATGGCAAACACCTAGATTCGCCATTGTTTTGAAGGCTAATGTAGCAAAATGACTCCTATTTATGCTGCCGCACGCTTTCTTACACTGGATTCTCACCTTAAATCTAAGATCAAAAATGGCAAGTATTATCACGATTGAAGGAATTGGCCCCGTGATGGCCGAAAAATTGCTGAAGGCAGGCATCAAGACGACCGAAGGTTTGTTGAAGGCGGGTGGTGACAAAACCGGTCGCAAAAAAATTGCTGACGCCACTGAAATCGATGAGAAAAAGATCCTGCGCTGGGTAAACATGGCTGATCTCTTTCGCATCAAGGGCGTCGCCGAGGAATACTCTGACCTCCTCGAAGCCGCTGGCGTCGATACCGTGAAAGAACTTGCAACCCGCAAGCCCGACAACCTCCACGCCAAAATGGTGGAAGTCAATGCCGACAAGAAACTTGTTCGCCAACTCCCTACCCCAAAGAAAGTTACCTCTTGGGTCGCACAAGCCAAAGAATTGGTGCCTGCTGTGACCTATTAAGGAATAATTTTCCTTCGCGCTATGAGATTAGTGCCAAACGGAAGTCGCATCGATCGAAACGAGGCGACTTCCGTTTTTTCCAAGCGCTTTCCCAGCAATCCATCCTTCGCAAAGCACAGTGGACACCACGCGATTTCCCGTGGAAAAACTCTCCTGAATCGATTCAGGTAAATTCCTTACCTTGGTCTTTGGTAGGTATCAACTAGCCAAACCTCGTTCTTTCTTGACTAGCCAAACACAGCTTGGGAAAAATTGGTCTCCAAAGAAGATTGGGACGTGTTTATGAATGTTAGACATTGTTTTGTAGCCTTCAGCTTGTTGCTGGGAATTTTAGGATTCGGGTTTGGCAACAGCCCTACCGGTACTCCCGACCTCAGCACTCCCCAAAAGAGCTTCTCGGTCTTTGTGGATATCCTCATGTCTGGCAATGCTGCAGCCCTCCAAAAAGTCGCGACACCGACCGGCCAAGTCTCCCTCATCACCCTCTATGAAAACGACGATGCCCAGCAAGGCATGACCGTATTGGGCCGCGAACTCGCAAACGCAAAGACCAAATGGGAGGAAATCACTGAAGACATCTACTTCGCATCTGCCAAAGTCGGCGACAAAATGCACAAAATGGAATTTACCAAGGAAGAGCCTGGTTGGATGCTCTACCATTGGCAAATTGGCGGCGGCGCAGATGCCCACGGCGTGGACAACGCGACCGAGCCTCAAGACTGAGGATCAATTCAGATTTCGGATGCTTTTACTGACGCATGAACTTGCGAGTGGCTCCATTGCGCGCCAAAATGAGTGCAATGGCAGCCCGCAAATGCGGTAGCTCTCCCTCTACCCAACATTTCAGATCCCTTAGGCCACAAAAAGGAGCTCCGCAGCTGGTGGACTGCGGAGCAAATTAATCTTGTAAGGGTTCAGTAAGGATCTACACCTTCGCTGCCTCGGCTCACAGATGAAGCGCATCTGACAAACCATTTGAAGGCAACTTCTAATGATCTTGTTTCATCAAAGCAATTCAAAGCTAGCGGGTCAAAATCAAATTTTTTTGTACAAAAAACGGCCTTAGCTATACTGGACTACGCGAACAAAATTCAGCGCCATGGGGTAAAATATGCAATCATGGACTCAAAATGGTGTTTCAATTCACAAAAAAGCTATATTGAGGCATCCAATCGCGAACAGGGTAAATTTCATTGCCTTGTTGAAAGGCTAGGAACTGCATGAAAATGGATGTCAAGGAAAGCAAAAGAGGCCAAAAGCTATACTACTACCTGAGCAGGCTCAGCCCCAAAGAGCTCAAAGACCTGCACGCCTACTTCTCCTCCCCCCTGCTCGGCAACAGCCTTCAAATGGCACGCATGCTCCTCACGATCCAAGCCGAGGTGCTGGACAAGGGTGGTAAAGTCATCGACGCCGAGCTCTTCCAAACCGAATTTTTCCCCGACCAAGCACTCGACGACAACAAGCGCAAGTATATCCGCATCCGGCTAGTGCAATTTCTTGAGCGTGTGCTCGACTTCGTCGCCTTTATGGAATACAAAGGTGACACCAATGCGCACCACGTGCACCTGCTCAAAGCGATGCATACCCGAGGCTGGGAAAAATATTTTGAGCGCACATACCAAGAGATCGAAGCCATGCCCCCCAAAAAAGATTTTGGGGAGTATCACCTGTATCGCATGCGGCGAGAAATTGTAAGGAACGATCATTTGACAGGGAAGGCAACTACAGTCTTTGACACCAATTTGGTAGAGACTTTGCAAAGAGTTGACATATACATTGCTTTCGCATCCTTAAAGTATGCCTGTGCGGCCATCAATGCAAATATTCACTGGCACGAATCCTATGAATCTAGATTTGCAAGCCTCTCCATAGAAATTGCTTCCGATCCAACTTTTAATATAATACCGGAGATAAAAGCATATGCTTATAATTATCAAATGCTGGTTACACATCGCGCTGGGAATCCAGGTGCGAGTATTTTCTTTTACAAGCTTAAAAGCCTTCTTTCAAGTGGATTGGATCTTGACAAATCTGAGGCTACGGAACTTTTTTCAGGAGCATGCAACTATTGCAACTGGATGATTAAACGAGGTGAACTCAACTATGTATTAGAGCTTCGTGATCTATACAACGATGCACTTGCTTGTGGTACAATTACCAGCTCCGGAATTATCCAGAAGAATCTGTACTGGGGCATTGCAAACCAAATGTGTAAACTCGGGGAAACACAATGGAGTCTAAATTTTGTGGAGGAATGGAAAAATAGCGTTGCAGGCGACCCCAACAACCTAACGTACTATGTAATCCGCGCAATGATTCATCTAGTAAATAAAGAATATGAAAAGACAATTGAACTTCTCTATAACCGCATTGGGCAAATAGAAGAACCAAAGTTAAACTTGAATGCGAGGCTGTATATTTGTAGAGCAGCATGGGAAAAAGGTGATTACCAATGGCTTACATCTCTTCTATTGGCATTTCGATCAACCGTTCGAAGGAGCAAAGGATTAACCAAAGACGAAAAATTGACGCAAGGGAGGTTCATCGAGCTATTTACGAAAATGTGCAATTCACAATTGGGAAAGCCCGATCAAATTGTCGATCGACTGGAAAAAATAAAACTTTCAATGGAATCAAATTCAGAGACGAAAATGTTTTTCTGGCTCTACAAAGCACTTACAGAGAAGTTGGATACGATCAAGAACAAAGCATAAAAAAGATAAGATCTGTAATTTTGGCCTATTCCCAAAATGTCAATTCTCCGCTCTGTGATCGAGTCGCTACACGTCCTCGATCACAGAGCGGAGAAATCCAACGTGCTTTGGGGCAGTATTATAGATCCGCATTTCGGACCACCAAGCTGATCAGCGCAAAATGCTTCTCTGTGAGCCAAATTTTTTCGCTAAGATTATGGATATTTGCTGCGGCTCCTTTGGAGCCTTGCAAATACCCATAAACTCCAGTCGAAATGACAAAGAATTCGATCGCGGTACAAGGCCCAGGCAAGCATACAAAAAAGGATGCGCTTGTTGGAAATTTTGCCAGCAAACGAGATTTATGGTCATTTGTCATCTATTTGCAAGCTCCCCGATCAGCCTAAAAAAAACTGGAATCGTCAGAGATATTCGACAATCCCTGACGATTCCCATAACTCCAAAACGCTGTGCTTACAAATCCAATTCAAGCACGACAACAGTACCACCTTCAGTCTGCACAACAAAGCTTCGTGCGATGCCATTGTCGGTGACAGTGACGTAGCCTAACACAGCATTGTCGGGAAGCTCGCCTTCGTGGCCGGCGAGGGTGACGAGCAGCGTTGCGCCGCCGCTGATGATGCTTGCGCTGAGCTTTGCGTTTTCGAAGCCTGGGATGTCTTCAAACATCGCAGTGACCGCAAGGGTCGCCATTGCGCTGACAGGCGGGGTCAGGCTTGCGCTTGCGTAGTAGGTGTTTGCGCAATCTACAAAAGGCAAGGATGTTTCAGTATGCGCCATCGCGGCACGAAGATCGATTTGCGCAAAGCAAAGCAGGAGGACAAGGACGACTTGAGTCATCCAAGAAACAAGGGTTTGGGAGGGGAACATTTTGGTTTTCATAATGATTGTATATTGAGGTAGAATGAATTTTGAACATGGTTGTGGTGCGCGGCGTCCAAGACCTCCGATCTTGTGCAGCTGATTGCGCATAATATACCCGTGACCAGTGCCAAGAGGCATGACCTAACGTGAAGGCATAAGTCTATGGAGACGAATCAAATCGATTCATCTGAGCATGTGTATTGCTCCCAAGCCGTGGCTTAGGATTGGCTTGCCAAGTGCCTTGCGATCAATTTATGCGTTGCGACGACGCAAAAACTGAACAGGGCATTGGTATCAAGAACGTTGACAAAGCGATTCATAGCATTGTTAATTGTATCATGGAAAATAGGCTGGCCAAATTGTATTGCTACAGCGCTGACCAAGGCGCGGAGTGTCTGCAGCCGCATTTCGCGAGCCGCCGTCTAGGTATCTGCACAAGGCCCTTGAGCCTCGTTGTTGTGCAAGTTCGCGTGGAACTTGGTTTGTGTTTCTTGACTTCCATTTTGTAGTATCAAGATAGCTTGCGTGTTTGACATCTTACGTCAAATCCAAAGAAATGTTTTCTGCATTTGGAAAAATATTTTCATTCGGGCAAAATTCGCTAGAATTCGGGGAATTTGACATCCTAACAAACATTCGGGATCGCGTCACTTCACGCTCCAACGGTCTTCCCAATGTGAGCAACAAGGCCTAGGCAATCGAGTGAATGGCCCCGCCATCCTGGGTGGGAAAGGAATGTTTAATCAATGCGTTCCAAAGCGCCAAGTGATTTGCTTGCTGGGACGCACGTCCTAGAATGTCAATGTCTGCTTCATCTCCGGCAAGGAATGGGTCATCCAAGCGCAATATGCCATGGCAGCCGCATGTGCAATCCCCACCACAGGGTAGGTATCAAAGGCAGGATGTGCTGATGGCAGAATGTGCTGCAGGGATCCGGCTTTCCCGCAAATGTACACACCGTTGAATCTGACTGAATTGATTGACAGGATCAATGGGACTGGGTAATAAGGCTACGCGCTACGATTGTCATTTGGCTCACGCTGGATACGCGGTGTTGCCAGCCCAAGTAGGCTCAAGCCCCTGATCGCGACAACTCCAAGTAGCAGGCAAGGCTTGGATTGCCTGCGCCACACAGCAACACCACCAAACACTAGCCAAGCCCAAAATATCATGGCAAAAAAAATCCCGAAATCAACTTGCGCTGATTTCGGGTTTCGATCTTGTGGTGTGGGCCGGGATCGAACCGGCGACACATAGATTTTCAGTCTATTGCTCTACCGACTGAGCTACCGCACCATTTTCCTTTTCAGCCACTGAATGTTCAGCAACAAATTGGGAATGCAAATGTACGAGTAAGTCTGAACATTGCAAGGAAACAATAAATTTATTTTTGTAGTCCACCACTGATTGTACCGCGACCTTTGCCTCATGCTGTGCAGAGGCAAGGGTGATTGCACGATGCGTCGGCAAATGCGATACGATTGCTGCATTTACCTTGATTTCTCCACAGATTTTCCAGTAAATTGCAGCACTTAATGGAAGGTACAATGACTGCGAAACAGGTCGCTTTTAGTGTTGTTTTTTTGATCGCTGTCGGATTTTTTATCTGGACCGTGTCGAAATTGCTCAAATATTTCAAACTCACGAAGTCTGAAAATAGGCTCGATCAAATCCCAAAACGCCTCATCAACACACTGGTGTTGGGGATCGGCCAAGTGAAGATCTTGCGATTTTCTGTTGCAGGCGCGCTCCACGCCACGATTTTTTGGGGTTTTATGATCATCACATTCGGTACGGCCGAGATGGCCGTAGATGGGATTGCTGGGACCGAGCGAATTTTCAGCTTTCTAGGCCCCGTTTATACAAGCATCGTTGCAGTAGGCGATATTTTTGCGGGATTGATCATCATCGCCGCCATCATTTTCCTCGGCAGACGCTACATCACAAAGCCAGCACGCTTCAACGCTCCTGAAATGAAGCCTTCATCCCGCACAGACGCCACGCGCGTGCTTGTGCTCACGATGCTGCTCATGGTCTCCCTTGTCGCCATGAACATCGGCTATATCCTCGAATTCGGCGATGCTGCAGAGGGTTTCTATCCTTTTAGCTACGCGATCAAAGGATTGTTTGCGGGCATGGGACCAGATGCGATCCATATTTTGCACGAGACAGGTTGGTGGATCCATATCGGCTTGGTGCTATTGTTCCTCAATTTCTTGCCCTATTCCAAGCATTTTCACGTGATGCTCTCGCTCCCAAACGTCTTTTTCAAAAACTTGGAAGCGCCTGGTAAACTGAAAAATAATGCTGTGATTACCAAGGAAGTCACCGCCATGATGGATCCCAATATCGATCCTTATGCCGCGCCTGTCGAGGGCGCGGTCGCTGAGGAAATCGGACGCTTTGGCGTCAAGGACCTCAAGGACTTGAGCTGGAAAACGCTCATGGATGCCTATACCTGCACAGAATGCGGTCGTTGCACCTCGGTATGCCCAGCTAATACAACGGGCAAGAAGCTCTCGCCACGCAAGATTTTCATCGACGTGCGTCACCGCATGAAGGAAATGGGCCCCGAGCTCGTCAAAAACCCTGAATATTCCGACGCGAGATCCCTCTTTGACTACATCACCCCCGAGGAAATCTGGGGTTGCACCACCTGTGGCGCTTGCATGCAGGAGTGCCCTGTCGAAATTTCCCACGTGCCCCTCATCATCGAAATGCGTCAATACTTGGTCATGGAGGAATCCAAAGCGCCTGCGGCCATCGGCATGATGCTCACCAATATCCAAAACAACGGCGCACCTTGGGCCATGAGTTCCAGCACACGTTTTGATTGGGCCAGAGAAATCGAAATGCCAGGCCACCTCGTCGGAGCCAAAGCTTAAACCAAGCATACAGCACTGCTGCGCAATGCGCCCATGAGACCATCCCAAAAAATTTCGGCGACGCTCTTGGGCGCAGGGTTGGTGGTAATCCTCCTTTATGTGCTCGCCTATGCCTTTCCCCTCCACTTCTGGGGCATCCATTTTCATGCCTACCTCCCACTGTATGCATCCCTGATAGCAATCGGAGTACCTGTGGCGCTGTCATTGGGCATCTACAAAACCCAAGATGGCCTGCACAAAATCCCCTCGTTGCCGACCTGGGTGATTTCGGCAATCGTCGCTGGAGGCATGTGGCTCCTATTTTACAACATCATCATCAACACCACCTTGTATGGCGATACCCGCGCTTTGCTGATCGCCTTGGGTCCCAGCGGCACGCTATCGACTCAATATGACTTGGCAGGAGCCCTGAGTCCCGACATCCTCAGCAGTAAAAATGGCGAGCAATTCACCTACAGCTTGGTCGCTGGCTTGCAGAAAATGCTCGGATGCTCGGTTTGGGGAGCCTTTAGAGTGCTGAGCGCCGCCTTGGGCTTGGTGTATGCATTTGTCTGGATGGAATTTACGCAACGCCGGTTCAAGACCTTGCTCATGCGTGTGCTTGTGGCTGCGATCGGCTTGACTGCGGGCATCACACAGGTGTTTTATGCCCACCCCGAGGTATATGCCGCGCCGATCTTGATCTATACCAGCTACTTGATCGCCTTGATCATGTTTTTGGAAGCGCGCGAGCGCAAATGGCTGGTCGCCTCGGCGATACTCCTATTGCTGTCGATCCGCTCCCACTCTGCCGGCTACACCCTTGCACCGACCTTTGCCTATGCCCTGCTCGCGCTGTGGGCTGGTGACAACCCTGTGCGCAAACAATGGCTGGGCTGGAAAAGAGCTGGATGGATGATCCCTGTTGCCTGCCTTGTACTTGGAACCGTCGGCTTCCTCACGGCATTTCAGTCGGGGGCCGAAAAACTGGATATCAGAGGCACTGGGAAAAATATTTTCTTGACCGCTTTTGGCGACGGCTCGCCCGACAACGCCTACGCGATGTTCACCGCATGGCATGGCTGGGATTATTTCCAAGAATTCCTCCTGTGCTCAGCCCCTAGCGTCGCGATCTTGTTGGCCTGGGCCACAGGGCTGGTGCGCAAGCAGTCGTGGGATGCCACGCCAGAGATCGCCATCACGATGGCCTTTATCCTGATGAGCAGCCTTTACTTTGCCATCGATCCCGTGCTCACCATGCCACGGGATTGGGACCTTTGCGGCTTGATCGCGCCGCCATTGCTGCTACTTGCAGTGTTGTGGCTCGCGCGACACGAAAGTGAATTGCAGAAATCTCCCTTGCCGATCGCCGTCTTGATGGCCATCGGGGGATTGCAAGTCCTCACGGCTGTCGTGAACAACGATGCACGTGCCGTGCACCTGCACCTTATCGATACCGCCAAGCACACCTTTATAACTGAGCATGGCGGAGGTGGGTACTTTTTGCGGCATGCGGTAGATGTACCTGCTTTTGACAAGGCCAAGCGCCTACATCTCATCAGCCAAGCCGTCGAAGACTTGCAGCCCCACGAGACCGCTGCCAATCGCTCAGAATACGCCTTCCTCTGCCAATATACAGGTTCCCTGTATTTCGCTCAAAACGATGACAACAATGCCCTTCGTTACTTCAATGCGTCTGTAGAGCGCTTTCCCGACGAATTTAGGCTCTACTACGATCTGGCTGTGGTCGAGTCACACCTCAAACAATACGATGCCGCATTGGCGCATGCCAACTTGTCGATGCGCTTGGAAAAAAAACTCAGCGCAGCCTGGAAACTGGCGTTTGAGCTTGCCACGACCACAGGCAAGGATGATTTGGCGCAGGAATATGCCCAAGATTACTTGCAAAAATTTGGTGATACCAGCGCATTTGCCTCCGAAATTGCGGTTTGGCGCAACGATAGCAGCCGCATCGGCGAGGATAGCTTGCAAGGATCTTCAAAATAGTTTGTGGTGAATGCGGTTGAGACGTACTTTTGAATCGCAATGGCCAATGGGGCCACATAATTTTGGAAATGAGCATGAGCGAAGAGTCTAAAAACATGGTTCAGATCAAAGTGCCAACCATGGCAGACATGGTGGCACAAGGCAAAACCCCCGAAATTTTGTTTTGGGTGGGATGTGCAGGTTCATTTGACGCACGTTATCAAAAAGTGACACGCTCATTTGTGCGCATCCTCGAGCATGTCGGCGTGAGTTATGCCGTCTTGGGGCCAGAGGAATCCTGCACGGGCGATCCCGCCAAGCGCGCGGGTGACGAGATGACCTTTCAAATGCAGGCCCTCACCAACATCGCGGTGCTCAATGGCTATGAGATCAAGACCATCGTGACGGCCTGCCCCCACTGCTTCAATACGCTCAAAAACGAATATCCCAATCTCGGCGGCACCTATGATGTGATCCATCATTCGCAGTTTTTGGAGCAACTCATCGCCTCGGGCAGACTCAAGGTCGCAGATGATGCAGCCCTCGTCGCAGGTGGCGTGACCTTTCACGACAGTTGCTACCTCGGCCGCGCCAATGAGGTCTATGAAGCCCCGCGCAAGGTGATCGAATCCCTCAAGGTCGAGATCAGGGAAATGAAGCGCAGCCGCAGCAAAGGTTTGTGTTGTGGTGCTGGCGGTGCCCAAATGTTCAAAGATGCCGAACCTGGCAACAAGGAAATCAACGTCGAGCGCACCGAGGAGGCCATCGCCACCGGGGCCAAAACCATCGCTGTAGGTTGCCCATTTTGCATGGTCATGCTCAGCGACGGCGTCAAGCACCACAACAAGGAGGAAACCGTGCAAGTATTGGACATCGCGGAGCTCATCGCTAGCGCCAATCGCTTGAATCCCTGATCGCAAGCGAAGCCTTGTATGTTTTGCGCTAGCAATTTGAGCCAGCCTCTTCGCTGTGTTGCGAATGCCACTTGCGTACATTATTTTTGATGTACACCAAGTTTTACACGATGATACATCGAATCGTTTTCCTGCTCTTGCTTGCCCTTGTTGCCCTACCCTCTCCTGCCCAGTTCATCCTCAACGGCGGCTTTGAGGACAGCACCATCACCACCAACGATACCGTGCCGACAAACTGGTCTGTCGATCCCACAGGCGGCACATTCACAACCGATGCCCACTCGGGCGACGTGGCCATGAAGATCTGGAACTGGTACTTCTATGGCCGTGCATGGCTCGTCTATGGCAATGCGCAAACGCCTTGGGAGGCCGATGGACTGCCTATTTCCATCACGCCCGAGCGGCTGCATGGTTGGTACAAATATGACTATGGCCTCAATGCTGGAGCACCCGACTCGGCAGTCTGCGAAGTCTATGTGTACAGCCACCAAAATTTCACTGGAGCCCGGGACACGATCGGGCGGGCACGTTACCTGCTCGGCCCAGCAGCAGATTACACCGCATTTGAAGTTCCGATCATTTACGCCTCCCCGGGCATCGTAGCCGACACCATTGTTGTGAAATTCATATCGAGTGTGGACGGCTTTTGCGCAAACGTGAGCGACGGAACCTGCCTCTACCTCACCGTCGATGACATCGAGGTGAGCACCACGACTGGCTTGCGCCAAGCCTTGGCACCCGAGCTTCCGATACGCCTCTATCCCTCCCCCTCAGCAACGGGTTTCTCGATCAGCGTCGCCAACACGGTCAACTATCCGCTCGATTTGAAACTTTTTGATCTCCATGGCCGGCAGGTGTACAGCCAAAGCATTTCCGTCACATCCACAGCAGCCATCGCCCCCGCATTGCCAGAGGGCATCTATCTCTGGAAAATGACGGATGCAAATGGTGGAAAACATGCGGGCAAGTGGCAAAAAATTTGATCGCCCAACGCAGACACATTCACAGAGCGATCCGCGAGAGATTGCATATCTCAAGGCTTATGTGAGACACTCACCCCCATTGGACCATCCCTCCAGAAATCGAAATCGGCAGACCTAGGTC
>JANORP010000435.1:0-8018 GCA_031415375.1 Bacteroidota bacterium
GGGGGCCCGCGGTCGGGGGGCAACCCCCCCACGGGGGCCCCCCCCAACACCCCCGCGGGCTACCGGTGGTTGGCCCCCCCCCACATTTTGGGGGCCCCCCCGACGAACGGATTATCTTTGTATGAGACGCCAGCAAAAAAAAACTGCCCGCGCACAGACGCAGACAGTTTTTTTTAAGGCCTCAGCAACAAGTTATTTCTCCTCTTCCATTTCGGATTTGGTCATAATGACCTCCCAGTTGCTGTTGTCGTCTTTGCCTAGCTTGAGGACCTTCTCCCCTTTCTTGCCTTCTTCTTTGTAGAATGCCTTGGCGAAATCGCCGTCTTCCTCGACACGTATGATCGATTTGACACCTTCCTTTTTCTTGTCGTTGCTGAGAGCCGCCATCGATTTTTGGTAGTCGAGCATCTCATTGGTCGATTTGGAGCCATAGCGTTTTGCTGCATCAAAATCGTTGTATTCCAGGGCCTTCATAAATGCTTCAGCCACTTCCTTGGCAGTCTTGCCGTCACGGTAAGATTTATACTTCTCAGCAGGGGCCACATTATCGTCTTCGCTCTCGTTGTCGGGTGAAGTGACCACGTTGTCGGGCGCTTGGACGCCCTTGCCGCCGCCCATGTCTGTCTTGCTCATGACCACGACCCATTTGCCATCGTCTTTGCGCAATTGCAAAATCTTGCCTTCTTCCTTTCCTTGGTCGTAGGTGACCGTGGCATATTCGCCCTCTTCCTTGGCATCTTGGATGGTAAACTCCTCGCGCATGGGATTGACGCCTATGCCCGACATCGTCTCCATGAGGCCCAGATTTTGGGCAGTACCCTCAGAGCAAAAGGTTTTGGCTTTTTCATAATCGCCAAACTTCAAGGCGGTCAAAAATGCCTCGGCCGTCTCTTTGGGGCCTTGCCGTTGTGGATTGTTACAACCTACAAAAAGACTCGTGAGCGTGATCGCTAGCAGGATCAATGAATTTTGAAAACGCATAGGTAGTTGGGTATTGATAAGTGGATCGTGCAAAAAAGACCCCTCGCGATCCAAGTCCCACGAGGCGTAGTAAAAATAACGGAAAAAGTGAGATTCCTCTTCATTCTTGACACGAGATGTCAAAAGCCACTGCGAATATTGGGTATGTCCTCTTGAGAAATCAATCAGTCAACTTGGCCGAAGCAACTCAGCGGCGCGGCGCTCTTTGGATCGCATTTTTTGAGTCTTTTCTGTATCGTGTTTTGCTTGTTTGCAATGGTTTTATTCCATTCGTGCCCAGTCATCCTTTTGGAATGGCTGGGCCGATTTGCTTAGAGCGGTGGGTGAAGACCCTTTTTTCTCAGCAATTGGCATTCCCACTGTTGCCACAACAAGCTTCATCGTATCTTTGCGTCCTCGTTATGATAGCAATTGATCGCATACGCCAAGGGATATTCACAGTGGTTTTCGGACTATTTGTGTTTTATACGCTGAGATACATCGACTTCAACCCCTATCCCAAGTGGCTCACCGAGCACCAATTGGCACAGTGGAAAGGCGCGGGGCTCGACGAAGCGAGCTTGATGGAAGGCGACCTGGTGTTGCGTCATAGCAAGGGCTTTGTGGCCGATGCCATCCTCACCTTCCAAACACAAGATCCGCAATACTCCCACAGCGGCATAGTCAAGAAGATCAACGGGGAGACCTTTATTTACCACGCCACCGGTGGCGAGGAAAATGTCTCGCAAAAGATGAAGTGCGAGCCGATCGCGATCTATTGCCACCCTGCCGCCACCTATAAGTTTGGCGTGTTTCGCTGGGACCTCACCGAAACGCAACGCAATGACTTTGTGGCGATCCTAGACCGCTATTACAAATCGGGAATGGAATTTGACCTCGATTTTGACATGACGACCGACAGCAAGATGTACTGCTCCGAGATGATCTACAAGGCATTGATCGTCGCAACCAACGACACGAGCTATATCGACTTGTCCAATGTCCTAGACAAGCCCTATGTGGCGATCGACAATTTGTACCTCAACGCGCATTGCCATTCCATTTTCAAATATGAATACGAGTAGGCCACTGAAGATGACCATCTTAGCTGGAATCTTGGTCGCGATCCTTTGGGCATGCGGCGGTGCTGGCAACGCAAAAGAGGTCGGCGAAAAATTCTTGATTGCCTATGCCCAAGGCGATATCACAACCGCAAAAAAATACGCGACCCGCGAAGCACAACAGACGATGGACCTCGTATTTGGCTCCGCAAGCATCCAAAAAACAAACCCTGACAAGATCAAAATCGGTCAATTGCAGCAGGATGGCGACATGGCCACACTGGCTTATAATGAGAATGGCACCGACAAAACGTTGTCCCTGCGCAAGGAAGATGGCGAATGGAAGGTGGCGTGGTCCAAAGACAGTCTGGAAGGTATGCGTGATGACCGAGACGAGTCAATGTAGCATTTCACAATGCAATTGCTAGTGTGACATAAGGTTTGGGATCAATAAGGTCACTGCTTGTCCCGCAAGATCCGAAGAACGACCTCGCAATTTTTCCACATTTTCCAATCCATGGTCTTCTCTATTGGCAGCGAGAGCCATCGGCAATTGATCATCCCGGTGCTTCAAAAGTGGCCAATGGCCGCTGCAAAACGACTTCTCTCATCGAATGGCAACCACCAGATTGCATTTTAGACCATTGTCCAATTTGTGCGCAACCGTTAGCAACTGCTGCGCATGAGCATGCGGATCGAATCGGGAGTGGTACTTCTCAAAATCTTCTTACCTTTGCGACGGTTTCGTTGAAACTTAAACATTGAATTAAAAGTTATTTATCACGATCATTTTTCAAAATTATGAAAAGGACACTGAAATTTTCTGCTATCGCACTGCTCGCAGTGGTAGTGTTGTGGGCTTGCGGTGGTGCAGGCGGTGCCAAAGAAGTTGGTGAGAAATTCCTCACAGCTATGGCCAAAGGCGATATCGAAGGCGCAAAGAAATTTGCTACCAAAGAAGCCCAAACTTCATTGGACATGATGGCTGGCACAGCTGAAGCCAAAAAAGCCAATCCAGACAAAATCGAACTCGGCGACATCAAAGAAGAAGGCGACAAAGCAACCCTTTCCTACAAAGAGAACGGTGCTGCTAAAACCCTCGACCTGGTCAAAGAAGGTGGCGAGTGGAAAGCTGCTTGGTCCAAAGGCGGCGGCGCTATGGAAGACCTCGGCAAAAGTGTCGAAGGTGCCATGGAAGGCGCAGTTGAAGGTGCCGTGGAAGGCGCAACAACTGATTCCGCAGCTGCTGGCGAATAATTTCGCTCAGCCCAAAAATATGAAAGGGGACTCGCAAGAGTCCCCTTTTTCTTGTTTCTATCTCCCCACAAAAGATCGAGCAGCACATTCTAACCCAATTGTTGGGCAGATTTACTGGCTGGGTATGCAAATTTGCAGAAGCATCTCGAAAATATTTTCTGCCAAAAAACAACTGGGAAAGGCGCTATGCCCTGTTTTTGGGGAAATCTATCGTTTTAGAAATAATATTTCAAAAATCATTGTGTCAGTCCCGAAAATCTGATTACCTTTGCGGCGGTTTGTTTGAATTCAGACCAGAATTTTAAAAGCATTTATTCACGATCATTTTTGACTGTTATGAAAAGGACATTGAAATTTTCTGCAATCGCACTGTTGGCAGTAGTAGTGTTGTGGGCATGTGGCGGCGCCGGTGGCGCTAAAGAAGTCGGCGAGAAATTCCTCACCGCATTTGCAAAAGGTGACATCGACGGCGCAAAGAAATTTGCTACCAAAGATGCTCAAGCTTCCTTGGATATGGTTGCTGGCACTTCTGAGGCCAAAAAAGCCAATCCAGACAAAATCGAAATCGGCACCATCAAAGAAGAAGGTGACAAAGCAACCCTTTCCTACAAAGAAAACGGTGCTGACAAAACCCTCGAGCTGGTCAAAGAAGGTGGCGAGTGGAAAGCTGCCTGGACCAAAGGTGGCGGCGACATGGGCGGCCTCGACAAAATGGGCGAAGAGCTCGAAGGTGCAATGGAAGGCGCGATGGACTCCACCGCAACTGACAGCGCAGCTGGCGAATAATTTCGCTTGAAGCAAAAAAATATGGGAGCCTCGCAAGAGGCTCCCTTTTTTTGTGCCCTACGTTTTCATCCATGACGCGATTTCAAGCGCCATCGATTATGCTAGCCTAGACCCGACGAACGGGTCTAGGCTGTTCCCAACAATTTACCGAGAGAATCGACGAACAGATAGCGGCGATCCTACATAAAAGAAAAACGTCCGTATGAAGCTGCACTCCACGCGGACGGTTTCAAATTGCAGGCAGGCTGCAGCTCAGCTCGCCAAAACGCTGATCAGGTCAAACTTGGTGATGATGTGCATGCCACCCGAGAGGTCCTGCATCATGACTGCTGGGCAATCACGGTTGATCATCTTGGAGATGAGATCGATGCGTGTTGTAGAAAGCACGAATGGAAACGGATCACTCATGGCATCGCCGACGGGCGAATCCTTGAGGCTAGGATCGTCCAAAATCGTGTTGAGGACGCGACTTTCATTGATGGTGCCAATGACATTTCCATCCTCGACGACTGGTAGCTGGGTGATGTTGTGCTCACGCATGAGCAAAATCACCTCCTGAAGCGTCTGGTTACGCGAAACCGTAATGAGCGGTGTAGGCGTGCCCTTGCGATCGACAATCTCTTGTGCCGTGAGCATATTGCCTTTGTCGATGAAGTGGTGCTCGCTCATCCACTGATCGTTGTAGATCTTGCCGAGGTAACGCGTGCCGTGGTCGGGCAAAATGACGACGAGTACATCGTCTTTGCCGAGTGTGCGTGCGTACTCTAGTGCACCATGCACAGCGGAGCCACAAGACCAGCCCACAAAGAGTCCCTCCAAGCGCGCCAACTTGCGCGCCATGATCGCGGCGTCCTTGTCGGTGACCTTGATCATTTGATCCACGAGGCGCATGTCGAGGTTCTCTGGCAAAATATCTTCGCCGATCCCCTCAGTGAGGTAGCTATAGATTTCATTGCGATCAAATTCGCCAGTCTCGTGGTATTTTTTGAAGACAGAACCATAAGTGTCCACGCCAATGCATTTGATCAACGGGTTTTGCTCTTTCAGGTAACGTGCCACACCTGTCATGGTGCCACAAGTGCCCATTCCAGCTACAAAGTGGGTGATTTTGCCCTCAGATTGCTCCCAAATCTCCGGCCCAGTGGACTCGTAATGCGCCTCTTGATTGCTGAGATTGTCGTATTGGTTGGGATAATAGGAGTTGGGGATCTCTTTGGAGAGGCGCTTGGCGACGGAGTAATAGGACCTCGGGTCATCGGGTTCCACAGCGGTGGGTGTCACGACGACCTCAGCTCCCATTGCGCGCAAGATGTCCATTTTTTCCTTGGACTGCTTATCGGGCATCGTGAAGATGCAGCGGTAACCTTTGATCGCTGCGACGAGCGCGAGGCCCATGCCAGTATTGCCCGAGGTGCCCTCAATGATGGTACCGCCCGGTTTGAGCAGTCCCTTGCGCTCGGCATCCTGGATCATCTTGAGACCCACGCGGTCCTTGATGCTGTTGCCGGGGTTGAAATACTCCACCTTAGCCAAGATGGTGGGCTTCACATTGGAAGCCACATTGTTGAGCTTGATCAGCGGCGTGCCGCCCATCGTTTCAATGATATTGTTGAGCCACATAATTGAGTATCATATTGAATATACCGATCCCGAAATCTACAAAATATCCCTCCCATCCCAAACAATCAGCCTCAATTCAATAGAAAGCCCGCACCAAGGGGTGCGGGCATGAGCTAATTCAAAACAATATTTCGACAAAAGGCCTATTCGGCAAATGGAATCACGTAGCGTAGTCTCACCTCAGCGCCAGCTTCACGCACCATCAGGTACTCCAGGCACTTCGCGCTCAGACGCACAGCATAAGGATCCTTCTCGGGAAGCTTGCTGATCACCTCCACCAAAATCGATTGGCCCTTGGCAGGATAGTCCACACGAATGTAGGATCCAACGGGGAGGTAACGGTGAAAAGCATAGAAACGTGTCTGGTCAGTGCTGAAATCTTCGATGCCGCCGACCTTGCCAGTTTCTTCAACGCGCTTGAAGCTCTTGCCTGTGCTCTTGTCTTTATAGACGGTCACGACAGCCGCCGGTGGGACGCTGGTCGTCGTGGGAGCTGTGAGCACTTTCAAATCTGGAAACGCTTCCAATTTGGGTGTGGTGTCCTCTGTTTGCACAAAGGCGTCGGCGAGCCCTGTCCCTTGGTTGGAATTGGCTTGCGAGTCTGCCTTGACACGCAGTGCCTGCCCCTCTTGGATGCTGGCATCCTCCAAGCGATTGATCTTGCGCAATTCGCTCACATCCATACCATAAGTGCGTGCGATGCCAAACAAGGTCTCGCCTGGCTTCACGACGTGAATGCCGCCACTGGATTTGATCTTGGGCTGGGTACCACCATCTGTTCCTGCATTGCCTGCCACGCTCTCTATCGGCTTGGGCGCATCGACTGTCTTCACAACCACCGGCTTGGGTACATCGACAGCTTTCACGACGACGGGCTTGGGTGCATCGACAGCTTTCACGACGACGGGCTTGTCGGCTACCACGGGCTTGACCTCAACAGGCTTAGGTTTGTCTTCGACCTTGACAGCGACGGGTTTGGCGACAGCCTCGCCACTTACCCAGAGCTTTTGGCCCTCTTTGAGACCGTCGGCAGTCAATTGATTCCATTGCTTGATCTGATCAACCGAGACGCTGTGCTTTCGAGAAACTGCATACAGCGTTTCCCCTTTTTCCACAACATGCTGCTTGCGATCGGCGGCAGGCTTGGGGTTTTGGGGAGCCGGCTTGACAACCTCGACAGGCTTGGAAGCCGTCGTAGTCGTAGCCAGACCCTTCAATGATCCACCAGCATTGGGATTGCGGGAGGGCACCATGAGCACCTGTCCCGCCTGTATATTGGCGGCTTGGATGCTGTTGAGTTCCTCCAAAGATGCCACGCTGACCCCATATTCTCTAGAAATGCGTCCCAAGTTGTCGCCTTTGGCGAGCTTGTACAGCACGTATGCTTTGCCATTGACCACCTTTACCCCTACTGAGTCACCTGGCATAGAGGCCATTACACATGCTGGCACTGCCAACATTCCCAAAATCAATAAGCGCTTCAATCCTTGCTTCATGCTATTCACATATTTGAATCCACAAAATATCAACATCTACAGTCGTTTTTCAAGCTCAACTATCCCCAACTTATACGGCACTGTACTAGGAAACGGACAATAGAAATGGCCAAATTGCAAAAAATAATACCAAGAATGATTTTGGAAGGCTAGTTCGAAAATTGGAATCAGGTGGCAGATAATCGAAAGACCCCACATTGGATCACGTGATCAACCCAACATCCTGAATAGCCGACTAATTACAACATGCTCATAAACAAGGTAATACTATAAGTAGTCGTAATGCTAGGTAGTCGCTACGGCGTCTTCTTTGGGCAAACTGCCCACTCCAAGGCTCAACATGAAGCAGGTCACCAAAAAGGCTACGCCGACTTGCCGCTCCATCGTCGATTCGCCGAGCATTGCAAATGAATAATTGAGCCAAAAGATCCAAAAAATCAAATCTTTGGGCCAGCTACGCGACAAGATAGGATAGAACCAAGCCAATGAGATTGTAAGCAAGCCTAGAAGTCCCCATCCCGCCAAGTTTTGAATGAATTGATTGTGGGGCAATTGGAAGTTTTCGCCACAGAGTCCCGTCTTGTCTTCCACGTACTGATCGGTCATGTCTGCTTTGAGGTCGGCCATGCCGCAACCGACGAGCGGATTTTTTTTCCAAAGGCCGTAGGCTGCCTTCCAACTCTCGAGGCGCGTACCGATCGACAGGTTATTGGGGTCCTTGCCTTCAAAGTATTCGGTCACGTCCATCGTCGTGTTGTCGATACGGTTCTTGAAAGAATCCAGGCCATAGTAACCTGCAATGGGCAAGGCTGCCAATCCCACCACCAGGAGCAGCGCC
>JANORP010000436.1:0-11266 GCA_031415375.1 Bacteroidota bacterium
TGGCAGTTGGCAGCTCCTACAACTGCTAACTGCTAACTGCCAACTGCTACCTATTTTCACAGTTCAACGAGTCTCCCATAAGTCTCAGGCCTACGGTCCCTGAAAAATTGCCATGTGCTGCGCACTTCATCGATCATGTCGAGGTCAAAGTCGGCGATGAGCAATTCATCGTCATATTCGCTGGCCTGTGCGAATATTTGTCCGCGTGGATCGACGAAGTAGCTCGTGCCGTAAAATCTGCCAAGGTCCCAAGGCTTCTCTGTGCCAACGCGGTTGATGCAGCCCATGAAATAACCATTGGCAGCAGCGTGTGCGGGTTGCTCGAGTTTCCAGAGATATTGCGACAGGCCGGCGACTGTGGCGCTGGGATTATAGACAATCTCTGCCCCATTGAGGCCGAGGCAGCGTGCCCCGTCGGGGAAGTGGCGGTCATAACAGATATAGACGCCGACTTTTGCGTAGGCCGTCTGGAAGACGGGATAGCCCATATTGCCAGGGCGAAAGAAAAATTTCTCCCAAAATCCACTTGTGTGGGGGATATGGTTTTTGCGGTATTTGCCGAGGTATTTGCCATCTGCATCGATCACAGCGGCCGTGTTGTAGAGGAAGCCTGCGCTTTCCTTTTCATACACGGGCACAATGATCACCATATTGTATTTTTTGGCGTAGGCGGCGAGGCGCTCTGTGGTAGGGCCTGGAACGGCCTCTGCGCTGGCATACCAGGCCTTGTCTTGCCCTGGGCAGAAATAGGGCGTGTTGAAAATCTCCTGCAGACACAAGATCTGCACCCCCGCTTGACCAGCTTGGTCGATGTAGGGCAGGTGTTTTTCATACATCGCTTCCACGATCTGCGCAATCGTGCCCTCGCCCTCCGTCATGGGAAGGCTCATCTGGATCAGTCCTGACTTTACATTTCTAGGCATATATCTTTACTCCGTTTAACGAATGATCTCATTTAGATTGGAAGTTTGGAGGTTTTTGGGAGAAAAGCAAGTTTTGGATAGATCGTTGATGGCTTTCGTGCGAAATGCAGTAGGTGTCCCCAGATTTCTTCCCAACCAAAGTGATCAGAATGTACAGAATTGGCAGAATTCACCTTGATGTTGAATTCTGCCAATTCTATAGATTCTGCGAAATGCTCGCTTTTACGACTGATTCCAAGCCATTTTTACAGAATTAGGAGAATTCACCAAGATGTTGAATTCTCCTAATTCTGAAAATTCTGCTCAGAATTTCCACTGCAACCTCGCAAACAACAGGCGTCCATTGAAGCCCATTTGCACAGGATCCCAGCGGCCACCCGATTCGGTGTCGATGTTTTGGATCGTGGGCAATGCATTGGTGATATTGCTGCTGCCGACGACGAGGCGCACTTTTTCAGTGATGCTGTAGCCGACGGCCAAGTCGGTCGTCAACCTTGCTTGATAGACATCGTCCAAGCCAGCCCAATCGACGAGGGTCACGCCACCAAACTGTACCAATCGCAGGTTCACATTGAAGCGATTGATTTTGTAGTCGAGGGTCAAGTTGACTTTGAAGGGAGGGGCAGAGGCGAGCAAAAAAGCTTTTTCGCGTGCACCAAAGTATGTGTCTTCTTGGCCTTCAAGCGCTGCGGAGGTATGGATGCTGCTCAGTGTCATCTTGTTGATATTGGCAGCGATCGATGCTTGCAGCCTGCCTGGGCCGAACAAGGTGGTGTAGGTCGCGATGATATCTACGCCCATCGTTTTGGTATCGAGGGCATTCGCGAAGAATTGCGCACCCACGACATTGAGCTTGTTCAACTCGGTTTCCCAAGGCAAGTTCACGTGGCCCGAGTCGGTATTGGGGGCAAATGTACCTGTCAAGACGATGCGGTCACGCACGTTGACGAGATAACCATCTACGGTGATGGAAAGCGACTTGAGCGGCTTGGCGGTGAAGCCAAAGCTGAAGGACTGCGAACGCTCAGGTGTGAGGTTGCCGATGCCGAGTGCATTGGTGATGTTGCTGTTGTTTTTGGCGAGAAACTGGTCTTGGATCACGCCACCGACCACGTTGGTGTAGGTGGAGTTGAAATTGAGTTGTGCCAATGAGGGTGCACGGAAACCGCTGTTGGCGGAGCCTCTGAAGGCCAACCACGGGGTGACTGCATAGCGCGTGGCCACCTTGTAGGTGCCTACATTGCCAAAGTCGCTGTAGCGCTCGCCACGCACGGCTGCTGCGACAGTCCAACCCTTCACAATATCGGCCTCGACATCAAAATAGGCACCGAGATTGGTGCGGAATACATTGAGGGCATTGGAGGGCTGAAAGCCTGGAAAACCCTGTGAACCTGCTGATGCACCGAGGATATCGTAGGGGGTGACGACATTGTTGATGACGGTGTCGATCACGCCATAGTTGCGGTAGGAGGCCTCTTCGCCCGCATAGATACGGTAGTTGTCGATGCGGTATTCAGAGCCAAAGGCGACGTTCACGCCTTGCAAGGCCTCTTTGAAATTGCGGGTGAAATTGAGGCCCGTCGTATTTTGTGTCTGGCCAAATCCGCCAGCATCAAAATTGGTGGGGGACTTGGTGCCGAGCGAGGAGTTGAGGCTACCATCGACGGTGTAATGAAATGTGTTGTCGCCGATGGTATTGTTGAAATCCACGCTCCAGTCGCCCACGGTGCCACGCACGCCCGTGGAGATCGATTTATCGACAATATTGGAAAGGATATGTGGGTCGAATCCGTTGGGGTAGATCGCAGGCACGTTGCGGCTGTCGCTTGAGTCGCGGGTCCAGGCATAGGCATCGCCCTGCCTGAAGTTGTAACCACCAAAGGAATAAAACTCTGCGCTGCCCTTGATGGGGATCATCGCATTGAAGAAGGCATTGAAATTGTTTTGCTCTGCGTCGCCAAATTGGCGGCGGTAGTGCAAGGTATCATTGCCGGCAGCATCGAGCATGCCCGATGTGCGGTAGGTGTGGCCACGGTGCAGGTAGTCGAGGGTCACATTCACAAAGCCACCGTCCCCGATGCCAAAGCCGTAATTGCCATTGAGGTTGTAGTTGATGCCATCGATGTTTTCATTGATCCCCGTGCCGCGACCGCTGAAGGCACTGTTTTTGGGATAGCCACCGACATTGAGGTTCCCGGTAAACTCATCGGTGTTTTGCTTGAGCACGATATTGATCACACCTGCGATGGCGTCTGAACCATATTGCGCAGCTGCACCGTCGCGCAATATCTCGATGCGCTCGATGGCTGCGGCAGGAATCGTATTCAGGTCAGTGCCCGTGTTGCCGCGCCCGCGTGTACCGTAGAGGTTCACGAGGGAGCTTTGATGGCGGCGCTTGCCATTGATCAAGACGAGGGTCTGATCGGGGCCAAGGCCGCGCAGCGTTGCAGGGTCGATGTGGTCGGCTCCATCGGCACCCGATTGGCGGTTGGAGTTGAAGGAGGGCGAGACAAATTGCAGCACTTGGTTCAGGTCCATCTGCCCTGTCGAGCTCGTGACCGAGGCGATCGGAATGATCTCCACGGCTGTCGCTGTTTCAGTGGCAGAGCGGTTGAGATTGCGTGTGCCTACGATTTCCATGCCCGAGACATTGTAGCTCTTGTCTTCCAAGGTCAGGTCGAGGACCGTGTTCATGCCTGGTTTCACCTCTTGGGTTTCGTAGCCCATCATGGAGATGACGAGCATGGATTTGTCGTCGCGATAGGTGATCTTGAAGGTGCCATTCCCATCGGAAATCGTACCATTATTGGTTCCTTTTTCAACTATGGTCGCGCCCGACAGCGGCTCACCATTAGCATCCTTGAGGTTGCCTTGCAGAGTCGTCTGGGCGATTGCGATGAGCCCGACCATTTGCATAGCCAATACGAGTAGGAGTTTTTTCATTGTACGCTGAAGTGATTGGTGTTCAATAGTATCATTGCCAACAAGCAGCGGTAAATCAACCACTGTGAATGCAATGTAAACTTTTTTCAGGGAAGCAGCAATAGTCCAATGCCTACGAGTGTAGGACAAATTCGCTAAGTGCTTGTTTCGTGAGCCCCCGCTCTCTGAGCGGGACAGGCACGGCTCACGAAAAGGTCATCCGCCGTCGGCGGACAGAGGCTCCCGCTTCAAATTTCCGAATTTGTCGTACACCCATGCCTACCTGATGGCAAACGCATTCAAATCGATTTCCAAGCCTGCAAATGTTCGCGCACATGCATGCACAAGCGTTGCATTTTGAAGGCATACCATTTTTTGCGATCTGCACCCGCGTCATCAACCTCATCCTTGAAATTGGCAAATAGTCGCCGACCTTTGAGGGCGCGCAACAGTCGCTCTTGCAAGCGCTTGTCGTTTACTTGCTCCGCAAAGTCCTGCATGACTTCGAACGACTTGCGGCTGTCCATCGGGGTGATTTCTCGCCATGCGTGCAGCACTATTGTGTATTTGGCTTTTTCAGCTTTTCGTTCGTGGACCTCAAACTCGGAGAAAAAATCTTCGCGATCCGCATCTGGGCCATCGAAATCTGGGTACTGGGCAAACTCGCCCGTCTCGGGATGAATGAAGCATCTCAATCCGCTATCGAGCGAATCCGCGATTTCCTTGATGAGGGCGTTGGACAATGGTTCCATGACGAAATTTTCCAATTTCTATTGTTCTTCCAAACAATAGAAACTCAGTTATTGCACGACAATCCGCTGGACGAGGTAGCCTTCTTGCAACTGCATTTTGAGCAAATATACCCCCTTGCTCAGCTCGGATACGGGCAGGTCGATCACGGTCGTACCTGCGGGAATGGTATGCAGCATGCAGCGTCTGCCGTCCAATGCCCAGATTTCGAGCTGGCCTTTGCCGCGATTTGCACTTGGCAATTGGATGTGCAATACATCGTGGGCTGGGTTGGGAGATACCGCAATATAGCCTTGGGGCAGAGCCTCTAGGCGTGCAATCGTCGTGACGGTATAGGGTGAGGAAGTGCCAGAGCAGCCTGCTGAGTTGGTGACGGTGACGGTGTAATTTCCATTGCCGACTGGGGTCCAGGAATTGGAGGTCGCGCCAGGGATGGCATTGCCGTTGAGGTACCATTGAAAGCTGGCGAAATTGCCTGTTTGCAACACCTGTCCATTAAGGGAAATGACGGGGCTGGGCGGCGTCGAAAGCGTCACGATGATGGTGTCCTGGCTTACACAGCCGTTGGCGGCGGTGGCTTGCACAGAATAGGTGCCGGCAGCACCAAATATTGCGGTGGCGCCAGATTGCCCGTCACTCCAGAGATAGCTCGCATTGTTGCCGGTGGCAGTGAGCGTGATGCTGCCGCCTTGGCAGAGCACTGTGGGACCCGTAATATTGACGCTGGCTGGGAGCGCGCTCACGGTCGCACTCACTTGACCGCGGCAGCCTGCGGTGTCGCCTACGATCACGGTGTACGTGCCGGATGAACTTGTGCTGATCATTGGCACGGTGCTGCCATTGGACCACAGGAAGGTGTTGCCGCCGACAGCCGTAAGATCGACCGAGCCTCCTTGGCAAAATGATAGTGGACCCGATGCATTGATGGTCGGCGTGAGCAGGCAATAATTACCTTCATAAGCCCCAATGTCCACCAAGCCATCGTAAATGCGGGTCAAGCTGTCCAAATCGTAAAGATAGGTGCCTTGGACATAAGAATTTTGGCCGGCGTTAATCACCGGGGAGAAGAGGGCGACGTGGTAGTCGTTGGTGCTGCCATCAAAGGGTGTATTGAGGGCGCTATTGGGGTTGATGAATTGCGGATTGACCGTCAGGATTCCCGGCACAGTATTTCCATTGTAGGAATAGCCGCCCTGCACGAGGCATTTTGAGACATTGGGACAGGTCGCTAGCAGTTGGTCGATCGCATCATTGCCCCATACAATCGAATTGCGGATGGAACCTTCGCCATTCATCGCGACGGCAGAGGAGGTCGAGCCGTTGTTGATCGTTTTGTTGTGGGCGATGGTGCAATTGATGATTGCGTTGGAGTGGTTGTTGGAAAACGTGCTCACACCGACGCCACCTTGATGGTCACTTTGATTGCCGATGATCAGCGAATTGGAAATGGTAAATGTCGGGTAATCATACCCTCTGACGCCTCCGCCGGTGAAAGCCTCATTGCCTGAGATGATGCAGCGGTCGATCATGGTGATGCCGTCAGTGAGCCCAAATCCGCCGCCGGAGCTGTTGCAATGGTTGTTGGAGACTTTGCAGCCTCTGGCAATCAATGTGCCAGTGCGAATCGCGACGCCGCCTCCCCAGGAGTCGGCATTGTTGTATTCGATATTGCAATTGAGCAGGGTCAGGATGCCGGTCCCATCCTGAAACACGCCACCGCCGCCGTACTCGGCATAGTTGGTGAGGATCGCGCAGTTGGCAATCGTAGGGCTACCGTCCTTGTTGTAGATGCCGCCGCCCGAGTCTTGTTGGATGCCGTCGGCATAGCCGCCGATCACCCTGAAGCCATCGAGGCGGGTATTGTTGGCGCAGTTGAACGTGGTCACGACGTTCCAGCAATTGTCGCTTACGTTCACCAGCGATCCGATTTCGCCGCTCAGGGTGGTCACGTTGTTCACCCAATCACGCTGACTCAGCTGCGTCTCGGTGCCATTGAAGCCGCCATAGAGCGCGACACCGCTTTTCAAATCAAAGGAATAATATTGGTTGGTCGTCGTTGTGGGTTTGTAGGTGCCTGCAGCGACCCAGATTTGGTCGCCGACCACCGATAAACCGATGGCGGATTGCAAATCTGTGTAGGCGTCGGCCCATGAGGTGCCGTTGTTGGCACCGGTTGCGTCGTCATTGACATAAAAGATGACGGCTCGCAGGGGCGATATCCCCAAAAGGAGCAAGGACAAAAGGAGTATAGCGTTTTTCATGGAATGGTAATGAAGGCTAAATGAGCCGACAAATTACGGATTCCACTTGGAATTGGCAACCTTCATGGGCATTTGACTTACAACTTCACCACCTTGCGGGTCACGCGCTCGTTGCCAACGCGGCATTGCATGTAGTAGGTGCCGGGACGCAACTGCGACAAGTCGAATGAAAGCGAGCTTTGACCCTCGGGAAGGTTGGCAATGCCCGATGCAACAGATTTGCCTTGGATGTCGATCATTTTCCAATCCAAGTTGCCTGCCGTCAGGCATATGAACTCAGCGTTTACCACGTCGTGTGCCGGCGTGGGGAAGATATGACGCAAGAAGAAATTACCCGTAATGGGCAGTTTCACGGAGACGACGGTGGAATATTCGGCTTTGCCATTTTCGTCGACAAAGCGCACACGGTAATTCACTTCGCCTTGCAAATCTTCCTTGCTGTCGAGGTATTTGTATTCCACAGGCTCCTGATTGGCACCTGCACCCGGCATAGATGCGATTTCCATGAAATCGCTGCCATACATTTGCCGCTCGAGGTGGTGTGTGCCCATTCCAAATTCCTGCAAACTCATCCACGTCACGCGGATATGATCTGCTGCCTCCACAGCGCTGATGTCGCCCCATAGCAGACCGAGTGCGCTCTGACGCAAGGCCGAGCCCATTTGCGAGCAGGGGCAGCCACCTGTAGGATTGCCGCCGCCCTCCACGCCCAACACGCACATGCTGTCGGGCACGTGGTTCACGACCACTGTGAAATTTCTGCATGTGGCGGTCACATTGCCGCAAAGCGCGGTGGAATTCACGCACCCCAGAGGAGAGTTGGAGCAAGGCACATTGAACCCATAATAGCCTGGGTCGATAAAAATAATCGACGCAATCGATCCAAAGGATGGATCAGGGCCATAGCTTACACCAGGATTCACGCAGCCTCCAAATCCGCTGACAAAATTGCTCGGGCTGAAGCTTTGGATCACGGTCCCTGGATAGGTTCCCCAGAATTCGACGAAAATCGAATTGGTACTTTGGTCGCCGCCATTCAAAGCACCGGTCTTCCCGCTCCCGATACAGATGGTGAAATTGATCGCTGTGTCCAAGCCCATCGGCACGATGCTGTTGAGCGTGAAGGAGGAGAGGTTGCAGGCTTTGCCAGGTACAGGTGCGGCGCAAAAGGCAAAAAATCCCGCCATAAGTGCTACAAAATAGCTGGGAAGGGCATGCTTTTTGCGGATCAAATGTGGAAGCTTCATAGGTATTCAGTCGATGAAGGCGAAGCTACGATTATTTTGGGGATCGGCAAACGCCGAATTATCTGCCATCGACCCAACGAAAATACAAAGGGCCGAGCAAAAGCCCGGCCCTTTGAAATCGATGACACTAGAATCAGCGCACGATCTGCATGCGTTGCACGGCAAACGTGGTTGCTGTGCGCAACTCTACGAGGTACTGACCAGCGGCCAGGCCCTGTAGGGGCAGCTCATAGTGGCCAGATTGCACCTCGCCCAGCTCGGCAGTGTGCACGAGTAGGCCCAAATGGTTGTACACGCTCAGGCGCACGGCTTGCGCCTCAGGCAGTTGCAACGCGACTTTGGCCAAACCTGCATTGGGGTTGGGATACACCGTAAATGTACTGCCAACGATACCTGGGATCGTGCCGACAGCCACGATCGGCATCGTCTGGCATTCTTGATCGGTACCACAGGCATCGGTGACTGAGAGGCAAGCATTGAAAGTGCCGAGCGCACCATAGGTATGGGTTGGGTTTTGAAGCGTCGATGTATTGCCATCGCCAAAGTCCCAAGCGTAGGTCGCACCCACTGAACCCGTCAAGTCGGTAAAGGTGACAATGTTGCCATTGATGGCGGCACTGTATTGGGTGATAGGGGGGCCACCCAAAGTAATCGATGTGTCAGCACTGCAAAATCCACCTGACCAGCCAAAGAGGGTATCGACCAGGGTCACGATGTAGTTACCGGCTGCAGCATAGTTGTGGACGGTGTCCATGAATACAGCCTGTCGCACCGTATTGCCATCACCAAAGTCCCAGGTCACACCGAGGCCACCGAATCCCAAAAAGACGGCTGCATTGTACATGCGGTCCATCATGACAGGGGAGGACGTATTTACAAAGTTTACGTTGCCGGCAGCAGCTACGCATGAAGGTGTGTGTGAGAAGTTGGCAGCGAGGTTGTAGGTGACCAAGGGATCAAGCAAGACGTCGCAGTCAAAAGGGAATGGGCCAAGTGTCACATCGTAACCATGCGTCCAGTTACCCCCGAGGTCGGCGCTTGCGAGCCACTCTTGCTGGCCATCGCCAGCTTGATAGTCACTCACGACCACGCCGATGGAATTGGCGGTCGGGTTGCCGACGACCAATACATAAGGGCCAGTGACGGTGATCGGGGAGCTGAAATTGGCAACTTTTTGAAGCACGCCGAGGTCACCACCACCAAAATTGGTGTCGAGGACCACGTTCACCGTAGCGAGTGCAGCTCCGACAGGCAAGGAGTCAGCTGGATTGGCATTGAAAATCTGGCATACCGCATTGGTGGTGATGCCACCCGTGGCATCGGTCTTCCAGCCATAGAAACGAAAGCCGTGCACGGTAATTGCCTGAGGTGCATTGTAATACTGTCCCACGCGTGCAGCACTCGTGGCATTGTTTACAAGTAACCCTGATAGGCCCGTCGCCTTGGCGATAGGATAAACTACGGTGTCTAAGCCGCATGCAGCAGCTGTGACGCGTAGCACACTGACGTTCGTTTGCTGGGCAAACTTTTGTTGCGGCATCTGGATCTTGCCAGGAGCGACTCCCAGCCGTTGTTGGGCAAGAACGAAGCCGGGTGTAATGAACAGCCCGAGAAGGATAATGTACAATGTTTTTCTCATACTTAGAAGTGTTTTTGTGCTGTTTTAAGCACAGTTGTGAAATTACGGAAGGTTGCGGAAGAATGCAATTTTTGAGGGGATCGTGTCCTCAATGTGTCGTCTAGGCGGCGTTGATGCCAGGCTGGCCCCTTGCACGCTTACGGTCCAGGCTGCGCTGCAATCCTTGATCATATTGCAGCGTTTCTTGTTTGCCCAAATTCAGCAACTTTTCCTGTCGTCAAAAAAATATTTTAAACTCGTCTAAAATTGTTTAACTTCGCCACTGAGTATGAAGACAGAAGAGAACAGTAAGTCACTTTCTGAGGTGAATGCCTCGGTGGAAACCGGCGACAAAAAGGGTTTCTGGAAGAAATTGTTGGCCTTTATGGGGCCGGCTTACCTCGTGAGTGTGGGATATATGGATCCCGGCAACTGGGCGACAGATATCGCGGGCGGCAGCCAATTTGGCTATGCCCTCATCTGGGTGCTGCTCATGTCCAATCTCATGGCATTGCTTTTGCAAAGCCTGAGCGCCCGCCTGGGCATCGTCCAAAAGATGGACTTGGCGCAGGCATCGCGGGCGACCTATCCGCCATTTGTCAATTTCTGTCTTTGGATACTGGCCGAGATTGCAATTGCGGCTTGTGACCTTGCTGAGATCATCGGCATGGCGATCGGCTTGCAGCTCTTGTTTGGCTTGCCTTTGCTCTGGGGCGTGAGCCTCTCGGTGGCAGACACCCTGCTGTTTCTTGTTTTGCAAAATTTCGGCATTCGCAAAATGGAGGTGTTTATCATCTCCTTGGTGGCGATCATCGGGGGTGCTTTTGTGATCGAGATGCTGCTGGCCAAGCCCGACATGGGCGAATTGGTCACGGGCTTCATCCCGAGCATTCCCAACGATACAGCACTCTACATTGCGATCGGCATCATTGGCGCGACCGTGATGCCCCACAATCTCTATTTGCATTCCTCGCTGGTGCAGACACGGCGCATCGACCCAAGCCCCAAGGGACTGTGGGCGGCGATCAAATTTAATCTGATCGACTCTGTGGTGGCGCTCAACCTCGCTTTGTTTGTAAATGCTGCGATCCTGATCCTTGCTGCATCGACCTTTTTCAAGCATGGCATGTTTGAAGTGGCTGAAATTCAGGATGCACACAAGTTTCTGGAGCCGCTACTCGGCAGCCAATGGGCTCCGATGCTGTTTGCAATCGCGCTCATTGCCGCCGGCCAAAGCAGCACGATCACCGGCACCTTGGCAGGGCAGATCATCATGGAGGGTTATTTGCACCTGCGCATCCAACCTTGGCTCAGGCGCCTCATCACGCGCTTGATTGCGATCATCCCTGCATTTCTCGTGATCTCCATCGCTGGCGAATCCAAAACGGGCGAATTGCTGATCTTCAGTCAGGTGATTCTGAGCCTACAACTCGGCTTCGCGATCATTCCGCTCATCCACATGGTGAGCGACAAACAGAAGATGGGCGAATTTGCGATCAAACCGATCGTGAAAATTGCCGCGTGGATCATCGCCCTCATCATCGT
>JANORP010000437.1:0-18127 GCA_031415375.1 Bacteroidota bacterium
CCAAACGGACTTGAATTCCAACTACACGGTGATCTCGACCAGTGCTGGCGTCGTGGGCTACTACTTTTTCAAAGCCAATGAAAGCGGCGTGTATGTGCTCACTACCTCACCTACGCTCACTGACGCGTTTGCTGAAGGGACCCCTGTGCCTGTGCAAGGTCACGATGATGAAACGATCAATTTAGGAAATATGGGATCGGCTGTTCTGCAGCTTGAAGACGATGGCCCGGTAATCTTGATCGGCATCCTAGACATTGGAATACCAGATCGCCGCTAACAAGCTGCAATCCATTCCAATGCTTTCTCACGCGATTTAATCGAAGTACAAGACCCAAGGCTGCGGCGATTCTGCCGCAGCCACTAGTCCCCCACAAAAGGGGACCTGGAGGAGGAATGCCGATATTCCGCATCTCCAACCTTTCTGGAGTCTAGCTCGCCCTTGGTCAAACTAGCTCCACACGCTTTCCAAAAATCTGCTTTTCTTCATCCAACACCAACTACTATGAAAAAGTATGCGCCATCGGTGCCGAGCACCTCATGCCTTCGTGCGACCTTACGCAACCGACTCACAATCGCCGCCTGCTTGCTCTGTGCCTCTATTTCGGGGGCTTGCAGCCTATATGCACAAAGTTACGTCTCAGTAAATCTCAGGGAACTGGGATATGTCATCACCCTTCCTGACGTAGTTTTGATGGAGGGTGAATCGGTCGAAGCCAGTATTGAGGTGGCGAGCGCCGCAGCACCCGTGAGATCGGCAATTGGATATGATATATGGGTAGAGCTGTCCTCTGAAGCCAAATGGACAACTTCATTGACCCCCAACATGACCAACTCTTGGATGGCCGAGCCCTCCATTGCAGCGACCGAAACCCATGGCGCTGCGGCTCCCAATCGCTATAGCTATCAATTCTTGAAGACCGACCCTGCCAATGGCAGCGGAATGGTGCTGAAACTGCGATTGACTGCCAATGTGGACTATGTACACACCAGTCGCCTGATCCAAAAAGTAGGAGGATTGATGCAAATCGACAACCTAGAGTTGCGAACAGCCGGCTCCAAACCAGTCGCATCAGAGCTATCACTTTGGCCCAATCCTGCGATGGGTATGGAAAAAGCCCATGTAAAACTGCATTGCAAGGATGCGCAGGTGACCTCAGTTAAGCTTCTGAATCTCGGTGGCGTCACACTCTCAACCTACGGCCCCACGGACGCGCTAGACCTGAGCACGGTCGCAGCTGGGACCTATATCTTGCAGGTCACCAACCATCTAGGCAAAGTTATGCACCAAAAATTGGTGTTGAACTGAGCTTCATCAACCCCTCTGAATCGAAAACCCGCCCCTCAAAGGCGGGTTTTGCGTTGTGGGTGTAGCTTGCCGGTTTATCCTAGGCAGACTAGCTCGTTTGCAAACGTGCATCGATCTTTTGGAGCAGCCACTGCTTGCTAGTAGCCGCAAACGGGGTGCGCTCCACTACTCTACGCAACTTTTGCAGCCCCTTGCGGTTCCAGTCGGCGAGACGCGCCAACTTTGCAAAAAACTTCGCAGTATGCAGGTAGCTTTCGCGATGCGTCTTAGGGATACGCTTGTTGCGCTTGAGATACATTTTAAACGATTCGGCCAGGGATTCCAAGCCTGTCCAGTTCCCAGTCTCATAGTGAATCCGGAGCAGATAGCTACGCGCGTCGAGTCCAAAAAAGACATCGTCAAATGCTTGCAATACGCGGTAAAAACAACGCTCAGCCGCTTCAAAATTGCCTTGGGCAAAATGTAGCATCCCTTGATTAAAAGCTTCGGCATTGCGATGGGGATCCTGATCGAGCAGCTTTCCATAGCGATCGATCACAATCTGCGCCCAGTCAAATGCACGAAAACGCAACGCAAGTCCTACCATATTTTTGAATTGCGGCGCAGGTATCCTTCCATTATGCAACATGAGGTCGTAAGTATCCATTTGTTGGTACAGATCAAGCATGATCGGTGCAAACGCAGCTTCTCCCATATTGATGCGGCGAATGCAATGGTTGATGGCGCCGGTGTAAATATCACTTGCATCCGCCTTGGCGACATGTGCTACCGTAGCCTGCAACAATTGTCGAAATGCTTCGAAGATCGTAGGATCCGCAGGCTGACGAAAGACAGCCAACAGTTGGTAATATAGTCTCAAAGCTGGTGCAGCCTCATGATTCATACTTACCATGGACAATATCATTTCTGCCTGTCGCAGATCTCCCGATGGGCCGTCGATCGCACCTAGATTGGCCTGTCGCACGAGGAATTTGACGGTTTGCAACTGGAAAAACGCCCATGCATGATGGTATGCACTCACCTCGCCCGCTCCTTGGCTGCGATCACTGAGTCTGATCTGTGCGCCTTCCCACTCCTCCATTACCTGAAACAGATTCAACTGTTTTCGCTCCTCCTCTATCGGCTGGGTCGTGATTGACTCCAACACTTTTTCATGGTATTTGGGAAAATAATGGCTCTCATTCAGTACATTCAGTTGCCGCAACAGCAGCATTCCATGGAGGCCTGTATCATTGGAATATGCCTCATGAGACAAAAAATCTTCAACTTTGCGTTGCAGCGCGGCGCGCAGGTTCTTGATCTTGATCGGGTCATAGGAATGCCCAGGGAAGATCACAGCAAACACCACTTCCTCGTCTCCCAACGGGTTACTCGCAGAGAGTGCGTCTGCATATTGCTCCATCAATTGCCGCACTGCCACGCTGCGATTGAACCAAGGCGATTGCAGGAAAAGCCGCAATCGCTCCCAAGCCTCCATGTCTAGCAGCGCCAAGATGCTGCCCAACTTTCCGATCTCCTTTGCCATACGAATCCATTGATCTTCCAAACATCGGGAATATTTTGGAAACATCAGGAACCATTCATTTATCCGATTCCATAAATTACCATCCTCCTAATACATCAACTGGAACTCCCAAAGAGGTTATTGTAATTTTTGTTGAGAAAGCAGATTTATCTTTGTCCCCAAAAATGTCTTACAAATCGATTCAAAAACCCGCCAACTTAGCATCATCAAAAAGGGAGGACGCCGAAAATCCCATACTAGAGTAGGCAGATCGCGGGAAATTGAAATGAGAGATTTCGTACCGGCTGGGAACTACAAGTTGCAAGCGCGCGACGTCAGGACTACGCTTTTTTGCAAAGCCCTGAATCGCAAAGGCGATTGGATTCCAGCAAGTATCGACCTCACGCATCTGGAGGAAACCAATATCGCCAATGAAGACGGGCATTTGGTGAATCTGGATGGGGATGTGGGACGCGAAGGATACTTGCCAAAAGGCGATTACCTTCTTACTTCCAAAGACCACCACGTGATCTTGTCGGCGCTATGCCAACGCATGGACCAACGCTGGCAGTGGAGCACCCTTGAAATTACTGATTTAGGCTACACGGCCTTTCTTGCACTGGACGATGGGGTATTAACCATCGTCCCCCACTCTACCAACTAATCCAGTGGCCAACCAAAGGCCATAGCCGGTCCTCCCAGGGCCGGCTTTTTCTTGTTGCCTACATGTCCATCATTAAGTCTGAAAAAGACGGTTCCACCCAACCGTCAAATTTTCCCAACCAACGGATCGCATCATGCAGCATTGATGTATCTTTCTGGGCAGGTCTGCGTTCAAGACCGTAGCGATGGTTGCCGCCGTGATGCTAGACAGAATACAAAATATCTTTTTGAAATCGGCCTGGGGCATCCTCACCCTCGCCTCGGTATTCTTGTTTGCAATCACAACGAGTTACTTCTCATTTTGCGACGACTGCAACTTCCTCCTCAAGAAGCAAGAACTCGTCTCCAATCCCTTTTGGCGCACCGCATTCTACATTCACATTACTGGTGGCATGATTGCCCTCATTACAGGTCCTTTGCAATTTGTAAGGGCATTTCGCAAGCGGTGGATGTACCTCCACAGATTTTTGGGCAAGGTCTATCTGGCAAGCATCTTGTTGCTTGCAGGCCCATCAGGGCAATTTATGGCCTTGTATGCAGAAGGCAGTTGGGTATCCTCTGCTGGATTTTTGGTCATGGCCTTTTTGTGGCTGTACACGACCTGGCGTGCCTACACGAGCATACGCATACGTGACATCCCAGCGCACCGTGCCTGGATGACACGCAGCTTTGCGCTCACGCTTGCAGCCGTGACCTTACGCACGTGGGTGCCGCTTGCCTCTGCCGCACTAGACATCGATCCATTCTGGATCATCGAGAGTTCTGCTTGGCTGAGTTGGATTCCTAACCTCATTGTTGCCGAATTGCTCATCAAACTCGTGCCACAAAAACTTTGATGCTGACTGTACCTTTTTGGGTAAAACCACGTTATACACTCAAACTCAATTGTCCCCAACCCATGAATCGAAAATTGTTTGCCCTGCTTCTCATCCTCCCACTCGGCTTTTTTGCTGCCGACCGCCTCACAGCCACCAATGTCGCAGATGGCGGTGGCAAGGACAAAAAAATGCATGCACCTGCACAAAAGACAACAACAACCACGCAGCAGGAGCCGCAAGCCGCAGGTAATGATCCACAATTGGATGCGATTGCAGATCAGGCCCAACAAAAAGCGGCCACAGACAACCAAGAAGCCACAACCAATATATCCAAGGAAATGGAAGCATTCAAATCTGCCGTGGATTTGACCTTGGCAGGCTTTGACGACTTCCGTGGCAGCGACAACGTCTTTTGGATGGGCGATGATCGCATGCCGGAGGAGGAACAAGATTGGTTGCGCAAAAACGTTCATGAAGTTTTCTCTCAGGCCAAACTTGTGAAGACTTCATTTGACCGCAGCTTTAGCCGCTGCCCCTCGGGGGTCCACCTTCTCTTTGTATCCCAAGACGGCGTGCCGCAGCATGAAGGCTGGCTCGTTGCCGACGAGGGTTGCCATGACCAACCCGTCGGGAAGTTCAAATATGACATGGTCGCTGGGACTGTCGAGGCGTATGTAGGCGATGATCTGGTGGATTTGAAAAAATACTTACAGATGTACAAAGCAGCCTATGCTTGAGCCAGCGATATCGCCATGCAAAAGGCCTCTCTACGGGAGGCTTTTTTTTGTGGCTGAATGCGCCGAACTTGTTGCGCATTCGCAGTTCCATTTTACCAGATGCTTCCCGATGATACGTCACCGTCTTTGCTTGGGCATAATGCACATCGTGCTGCTTGTCTGCTGCCTCCATGTGCGTGGTCAGCAATCTACGATGTCCCCGACCGCCGAACCAAGCCCTGTGCGTTACCTCGCGCTGGGCGATTCCTATACAATCGGTGAATCTGTCGCAGAGGATGCGCGATGGCCGATGCAATTGCGCGACAGCCTTGTGGTGCATGGCATCGAAATGGAATGGTATAAGATCATCGCACGCACTGGCTGGAAAACGCGCGAACTGCGCGATGCCATCGACCAAGTGAAGCCCGACAAAAACTACAATCTTGTGAGTCTCTCGATCGGGGTGAATGATTACTTCCAAGGCCGTAGCATCGATGAGTACAAAACGCGGTTTCAGCAATTGCTCGACATTGCTGTAGCACACGCAGGCGGGCGCAAAGACCGTGTATTTGTAGTTTCCATCCCCGACTACAGCTATACGCCGCTCTACAGGGATCATCAAGACCTCGTGAGCAAGGGCATCGACGCTTTCAATGTACTCAATCGAAAGGTCACGCTTGCCGCTGGAATACAGTATATCGACATCACGACGCTTTCCAGAAAAGGTCTGAGCACTCCCCTTTGGGTTTCGTCAGATGGCCTACACCCATCAGGAGAGCAATATGCCGCTTGGGTAAAGTTGATGCTCCCAACCATCTTGCAGATGCTTCGGCAATAATACCTCCCTGAAAGTGCAAGGGGCAGATGGAAAACCACCTGCCCCTTGCCTTTTATGCGATTAGGAACCGCTTATTGCTTCATCCACTTGCCAGCTTCGAGCATCTGCCCATCTGCAACCAAGCGATAGAGATAAACCCCAGCTTCCAGATCTGCCGTCGGGACGACCGTGCGCACACCAGAAAGCTCCACGCGACGCATTTCCTTGCCTGCGATGTCATACATGACAAATGTGAGCGTGCGATCGACCGTGCGTTGCACAATCAGCTGATCTTTGCCTGGATTGGGATAGACCTGTGCGACATCTTGCAAACCGACATGGACTGCCGAGGCCAACGGGATAGTGTTCACGGTCTGATTGGTCACAACGGGAGCCTCGAAATCAAAATAGATCGAGGCTTGGTTGCGAATCACCGTTCCCAGCATATTACCTGGACGCTGTTGAATGCTGAATTTCACAAAGCCATGGCTACCTGGCTCATTGTTATTGCTATCGGGTAGGTTGATGTTCTCAAAACGAAAGATGACCACGTTGCCGACAACCGCATAATTATAGAGAGCGCTTGCAGCCCCAGGCTGTATGCTCTCTGGCGACAAAGAGGGATCCAAGGTATCACGAATCACCACGTCTTGAGACATCGCAGTACCCACGTTTTGGAAATGCACCATGTACACGAGCTCATCATCGTTGTCGATGTTGTCTGCGCGCACATAGCCATGTGTCAGGAAGTCCTGGGCAGCAACAGTTTTCTCGTTGGGGTCCAGCGGTGCCAAAAGGGATTGGCAGTCATTGTCAGAATTGTTGTAGTTGTTGCAATCGAGTGCATAAGTGCCTGCGATGCTAGCCGAGAAACAATAAACTGTACCCGCTGTGTCACAACCGATAGCACAATGCAGGTTGATATTGCCACACTGCCCTGGCATGAGGTTACCGACGCTGAAAGCATAGGTGTTCAAGCCAATTGTCGTATAGGCCATATTGGCAGAGTCGATGGTGATCGAGTCATTGAGCACTACGGTCACGACGACATTGGAATCTGGGTAGGTCCCGTTGTTGCAATAGGTGACCCCTATCAAGGATTGGCGGCAGCGACGCAGGCCTGCCGAGCCAATGCTCACCGAGACATCGCTGCAGATGATGGCAGCAGAGTCGGCAAAATCAGCATTGTTGAAAACAGTGCCGTTCAAGACGACATTGTACACACCGCCAGGGGTACAATTGCTGGCATAAAAAGGGGAGGTCAAATATTCCGAGATTGCATAGGTGCCAGCCACCATGCCGATGCTGTAGTGGCCGCCCATATTGGACCAGCCATAAAACTGCCCACCATTGGCGAGGATCGCACGATTGGCCAATGGAAACTCTCCTGGATCTTGGGTACAATTGTTGTTGTAGTCGGCGTACACTTTTCCATTGACAGAGTCCGTTTGCGGCGGGCCTGCACAGGCACCAACTGGCTGGAAGCGATAGCCGTCGTTGCTCACGAGCCATTGTGAAGGGTAGTTGCGGCCAGGCACGGGAAATGCCGTCACACTATCCACTTGAATACCATGGATGGCATTGCCATTGTTCCAATTACCACAGACAGGCTTGTCTAAGATATGTGTTTCGATAATGTTGGTGGTCTCATATAGAATCACCTGCTCAGAAAAGAGGATGGTACTGCAGCTGAACATGGGGACTTGATAATAGGAGACGATGAACCGCCTGTAGGGAGCCACGCCATGCACATCATAAGTGATTGAGCCTCCCATGCCTGGATTCAGGTCAGACATGGGTGCCATAATGGTTTTGTCAGTGACAGCGCTTGCTGGAATCGGCTGGTTGAAGACCCACGGACAAAACAGATTGGCTTGCGCGGTGTCAAAAGTGACGATACCATTGGACCCAATCACAATGGCAGCGTAGCTTTGGTCGTAAAAGCAGAAACTAAAAGGCAAGGCCACTATCCCACCATATGTATCGTCAAAAGCTACCCCAGAGGGAGTGCCGACCGCAAATGGGTCTGGATTGAAGGGTATCGGATAAACCGTATAGGAATTTTGCGCTTGTGTCAAGCCAAATCCCATGAGAAGGAGGATGAGGAAGAGTACCTTTTTCATATTTAGCGACTTTTTGAGGCAGATCGAAGTCTAAATCTAAGAAGTAAACCGATGACGTCCAATGCGATCGTAGGGCTAGCGAGGATATTTGCGCGAACTGTAAAAAAGCAATGGTCAACCGATATTCCAATTCCATCTTTTGGGATTGAAAATGGAAAATTTCGCTTAGAATAGAAAAGAGCTCGGGAAATGTGAGAGATTATGTGCTTTTTTATGCGCTGAATTAGAATAGTAAAACGCTTAAGATTACAAATGGGAGCACGATTGTTTCTTGCCTTGGTGCTGGCAATGCCGATGGGAGCTATTTGCCAAACTTTCAATGGGAATTTCGAGACCCTCCAACCCAATGGCCTACCTGTTGGTTGGAGCATAGCCGACGCAAGTGGAGCGGCCTCCACCTCAGATGCCCACCTTGGAAAAAAAGCTGTAAAGGCCTGGGTATATAAGAATTATGAGTCGGGTCGCTGGATCGGCAGCACTGCTGCCGCATTTGGCAATGCCTCCCAAGTAAGCGGGTATTACAAATACCTTGGCGACAAGAAAGAATGCACGAAAGCCACTGTCAGTTATCTACTTGGTTCCAAATCTGCGAATGGTGGGATCGATACCTTGGCCTATGGCGACGTAGAGCTCAAGCTGAACAAGGAGTATAGTAAATTTGACTTCGATGTTGCGGCAAAAGGCTCAAGAACACCAGAGTTCATGAACATTCAGCTCAAGCCTGCTGGCCATTGCGACATCCATGGAGCCACCAACTGCTGCTTTTTGTTTGTCGATGATCTCATTTTGGCCGGTTCGACACAAATGCCTGTCCATGAAGACGCACCTACAGAGGAAATCGCACCAACAGACGAAGCTGCTCCAGCGGAAGAAGTAGCACCGGCGGATGAAGCCACCCCTGCAGAAGAAGAAGCACCTGCAGAGGAATCCGCACCTGCCGAAGAAGGCAATCCAACGGGTGGAGGTGAGACCGAAAGCGGTTTTACGAGGGAGGATAGCCTCAAAAGTGGCGCAATTATGAAAGGTACCAAGATCGATGATACAGACGGAGTCGCGCCCACCGAGGTTCCGCAGGAGATTCCAGTCGAGGAGGAATCAACAGAACCCATCGATGAAGGCTGGAAAAGCGAGGAAGAGTCCGCCGATGACGGTGGCTTTCTCTAAGAAAATCCTGTACTGAGGAGTCAGATAGAATTGCGAATGCAAACCTTGAGCAGGGGGCCAATTATTGCGTAGCTTTGTGATATGTTGATCACACCAAAGCGCCCTATCACTGATTGGCTACCGATTACTCAAAAAGAGCTTGATCTCAGAGGCTGGGAAGAACTAGACGTCATCCTGATAAGCGGTGATGCCTACGTCGATCATCCAACCTTTGGCACCGCAGTCATAGGCCGCATCATTGAGAGTGAAGGCCTCAAAATCGCGATCGTGCCTCAGCCCAACTGGAGAGATGACCTGCGTGACTTCAAGAAATTTGGAAAACCCAAGCTCTTTTTTGGGGTGACAGGCGGTTGCATGGATCCGATGATCAACCACTACACTGCCAATAAACGTCGTCGCATGACCGACGCCTATTCTCCTGGGGGCCAATCGGGCTTCAGGCCCGACTATGCAACATCGGTATATACACAGATTCTCAAGCAGCTCTACCCAGATACGCCAGTCGTGATCGGCGGCATAGAGGCCTCATTGCGCCGCGTGAGCCACTATGATTACTGGCAAGACAAGTTGCTTCCTAGTATCTTGGTAAGCAGCGGGGCCGACATCCTTGTTTATGGCATGGGCGAGCAGCCCTTGCGTGAGATCGTACGCTTGGTCAAGCGTGGCGTTCCTATCTCATCCATGCACAATATCACGCAGACGGCAGTGCTGCGCCCGCTGGCAGATGGCCCTCCAAAGCACAAAACTTGGAACGATGTGCGACTTGCTTCCCATGAAGATTGTCAGGTGGAGAAGCGCAACTATGCCACCAACTTCAAGACCGTGGAACAGGAGAGCAACAAGTTGCAAGCCCGCCGCATCTTGCAAAATGTCGGTGATCAGGTATTGATCGTGAATCCCCCTTGCGATGTCATGACCGAGGAGCAGATGGATGCAACCTTTGACCTGCCCTATACGCGATTGCCACATCCAAAATACGAAAAGAAAGAAGCCATTCCCGCGTTTGAGATGATCAAATTCTCGATCAACATGCACCGCGGCTGTTTTGGAGGATGTAGTTTTTGCACGATTTCTGCCCACCAAGGCAAGTTTATCGCCAGCCGATCAGAAAAAAGCATCCTCAGGGAAGTGGAGCAGGTTACAAAGATGCCTGGCTTCAAAGGCTATATCAGCGATCTTGGCGGCCCGAGTGCCAATATGTACAAACTCAAGGGCAAGGACGAGGCCATTTGCAGAAAATGCGTGGCACCCAGTTGCATCCACCCTGTGGTATGCGACAACCTGGATACCAACCATCGCCCGATGATCGAGCTTTACCGCAAGGTCGATGCCCATCCACTCGTCAAAAAAGCATTTGTCGGCAGCGGCATTCGCTATGACTTGCTCGTGAAAAGCTACAACAAAAAAGGCGACTCCAGTCTCGATGAATACATGGAACAGGTTTTGCGCCGTCACGTTTCAGGTCGTCTCAAAGTCGCCCCCGAGCATACCAGCGATGCGACCTTGAAGATTATGCGCAAGCCATCCTTCAAGCATTTCCACGAATTCAAGAAAAAATTTGACGCGATTGACCAGAAATTCGGGCTAAAGCAGCAGCTCGTTCCCTATTTCATCTCAAATCACCCTGGTAGCAAGTCAGAAGACATGGCCGACCTTGCCTCAGAAACCAAAGCCATGGGTTTCCAATTGGAGCAGGTGCAGAGCTTTACCCCCACTCCGATGACCGTCGCCACCGTCATCTATTATACAGGCCTGCATCCCTACACACTGGAGCCGATCTACACTCCCAAATCCAAAGAGGAGCGCGATTTGCAACACCGCTTCTTTTTTTGGTACAAACCCGAGAATCGGGATTGGATCAAAAACACCCTCCGAAAAGCAGGAAGAGACGACCTTGCTGTGAAGTTGCTGGATGAACCCAAGAAGAAAGTCGAGGCTATCGGCCCTGCCAATCCACAATCCAAAGGGAAGACCACTGGCAAAACCTTGCCTGGACCACGCCTCGGCAAAAGCAGACCCGATGGCCCCGCTAAGCGGAAGTCACCCAAGCGTTAACAGCTAAACTGCGAAGCTGAAGGCACGCGAATCCACTCCGGTACACCCCAATTTTCGCATGCGTTGCAGCACGCGAAGCAACCCTCTAAGCTCTAAGATCACAGTTTGTGATCTTAGAGCTTTCACAACCCCCGTTTCCAGCCAATAGAGCGTGGTCAATTCCTCTAAGATCACAGTTTGTGATCTTAGAGCTCAAACATTGCTCCTTGTTAAGAAATTCTTCCGTTTCCAAAAAACAGCAACCTAGACCTCCATTCCAAGATTTTAGCCACTTATGATGGCGATCGAACGTTACTTTTATCTGATTTTTTCCATTGAAATTAGCAGATAGGCCCCGAGTTTTGTGTTGTTCATTCGAATGTCTCGTTTGAATTAAAAACAAAATAATCACAATGGAAACTCAAGTCGCCATCATCAAGGAGAGTATTTTTGAATTAAGAGGAGTCAAGGTGATGCTGGATGTACACATTGCTGCGTTGTACCAAGTAGAAACCAGGGCACTCAAACAGGCAGTAAGACGCAATATGGATCGATTCCCTGTCGATTTCATGTTTGAATTGGCCCCTGAGGAATACGAGCTACTCAAACCCGAGATCGAAAATCTGCTCGACCACGAACCCAAAACGGGTAAACACGCAAAATACCTTCCGTTTGCGTTCACGGAGTTGGGCGTCGGTATGCTATCGAGTGTCCTCAGGTCAGAAAAGGCCCTCGAAATCAACATCAGTATCATGCGCACATTTGTGATGCTTAGGCATTTCGCAATGGGACTTTCCGAACTCTGGGAGCGTGTGGATTTCATTGAGCGCGAAATGGGCATCAAGTTCAGGGATATCTTTGAAGCGCTGCACCTACTCACTGGAGGTAATGCAGGACGCACCATCGTTACAGGGTTTTTGCCTGTACCGCGCACAGAAAATTAATTGGTCGGGATTTGCTAGGGGAAAAGCGGGTGGTCGTGGTGATCTATTCCTTGAATATCTTGATCGCTTCGCTTTTCCCCATATCCGAATTGAGGATAAACTGCTCTATCTTCTTGCCGTGCTGTACAGCTATTGCAGCAGTGTTGGGTGGATATTTCCCAAGGTTTTCAGCATACATTACCAGAATATTTTCGCCAGGCAACAAGTCCAAAACGAGTTCCTTGGGCACGGTTGCGATACGGTAATATCGCATGACCCACACGCCATTCCAGCTCAGAGACACGACATCACCATCTACGATGCTCTCATCATACACCCCAATGCGCACTTGGGATTCTGTAGCCTTGATTTCCTTTTTTGTGATGATCACGCGCCTTCCAAGCTCAGCGATGGACTTGGATGTCGCCGATGCCGCTGGTGGAGTATTCTCTGTGGATTGGGCCGCTGGCATGGAAGCGGCCTTGGGTTCCGCACGCGCGACGACTGCTGGGAGTGGCTTTGATGGTTCTTTTGGGGAAGCAGGTACCTTGGCGACTGCCACTACAGGCTTGGGTTTAAGTTTGGGTTCGATTCGCACACCAAATAGACTACCGTGGTAATTCTCTGGTTTCACGTTTAAGCCCTCGATACGCTTGCTATCAGCACTCACATGGATGATATAGCTGTCCATGCTAATGATGTCAGCGGGGTCTTCCTGTCCAATTCCCACTAGCCGAAAGGTCTTTTCTTTGGCATCATAACGACCGACGAGATGCTCTTTTGCAGATGCGCCAACCTTCGATTTATGCTCATAAAGCGATGTCCATATCAGTTTCCACTCAAATATGCCCGTCATACGTCCATCGCCATGAGGCTTAAGCTTTAAGGTAAAGGCATATTGTAGATTCCCCGAGTCACGCCACTCCCCTACCCATTCTGTAGAATCTTTATCAACACTCTGCCCCATCAATACACTACTCCCAAGCCCAAGGCCCGTAAAGATCGCGAATATAAGAAGAAGGTTCAAAGCCCTTGGAAAACCTAGTATCGGAAGCACTGCGCGCATTTTGTCGGTCCCTCATGTGAATCGGCAACTGAGCCGACGATCAAAGATAGGCCATTGCTGCGGAAAATGGGAAGGCCTGCAATCAATTCCTCGATACCGGCAGTCGGAAAAGTTGAATTAAACTCTTATTTTCGTACATTATCGACAGGACAACCTTGGCGAGAGGTGTCGGTAAGTGGGGAAAAATTCGATCACAACGTATTTTCTATGGGAAATTTCAACTACGCGAATTCTAAGCTGCTCTTATTCATGATTAGCCTATTGACATTTGGTCAAAACGCTATGGGTCAGTGCGGCACGAATACAACGACGGGGGCCAATTGCGCACGCAGCGCAACCTACTATGGAGAAGTGCTTCCCAACGGTGGCTGTGCTGTTGCCACCACTGTTACCAATTATAGTCCTGGCACCCATTTCCGAATTCCCGTCTTGCTAGGTGGTTGCTACTCGGTCTCCACTTGTGGGGCTTCTATCAATACACAAGTCGCCGCATTTCAGGGCACTACAACCACATTGCCATTTGCCTACAACGATGACAATGGGCCGCTTTGCGCCACGACCGCCGCTTCTATCGTCATGATCCCAAATTTCACCGACTATGCCAGGGTAGATATTCGTCAATCGAATTGCTCGGCAGGTGGCACTTCCTCGATCACAGTACAGGTGATGCAAAACAATAATCTCGTCTTTTCTTCCTCCGGAGCGAGCATGTGTGCAGGTCAGTCGCGGGTACTGGTCGCGACACCCACACCGATTTCGACACCCACACAACCCAATTCGGGAAATCTTGGCACCTATTCTGGTGCTGGCGTAAACACCAATCTTTTCACTGCGCCACTCCCATCGACTGGCATGCAGACCTATGGTGTCACATACACCTTCGGGTATTGCTCGACAACACAAAACATCGATGTCTATCGTGCCCCTAGCGCCGCGAATGCCGGCAATAACTTCAGTGTCTGTAGCGCAACTGGAACGATGAACGGCAACGTTCCCACCTATGGCACAGGAACATGGGCCATCATCTCTGGTCCGGGGACGATTGTATCAGCCAATGCCTACAACTCCCAAATCACTGGCTTGGTCACCGGCACTACGACCACCCTCACTTGGACAGTTACCAATGGTCCTTGCACGGCCACACGTGACACCGTTGCGCTTTACCGTGAGATTTTGCCAACGACCGCCTTGGCCAGCCCCAACCAAGCGATTTGCGCAACGAGCGCCAGCGTCACTGCCAACACGCCATCCATTGGCAATGGCCTTTGGTACTTGTACAGCGGCTCTGGCAATATTGCAACACCCGCCATCCCCAATACCAATCTCAACACCATCGGGGCCGGCACCAATATTTTTATTTGGTCCATCACCAACGGCGTCTGTCCTCCCAGCAACGACACCGTCGTGATCGTGCGGGATCTACCTCCCACGCCATCCTTTGCAGGGCCAGACATCGCGATGTGTGACTCTGCCATCAACCTGAATGGCAACCAACCGACGATCGGAACTGGGATTTGGACCTTGCTCACGGGTGGAGGCAACATTGTCGCGGCCACCAATCCCAACTCCCCGCTCAACGCCGTGCCAGTCGGCACCTCTACATTGGCATGGACGATCAGCAATGGCTCCTGCCCCCCGTCCAGAGACACATTGCTCATTTTGAGGAACAATCGTCCCAATGCACCAAACGTCATCGGCAACCTCAACGTGTGCGAAGGCTCGCAGACATTGCTCTCGGCATCCAGCACTGCTGTCATCCCCAACTATAAGTGGTGGGACGCACCAGTCGGCGGCAACTTATTGGCTTCGACGGCCGCATTTTCCACACCACCGATCACCGGCACTACCATTTATTATGTCTCTGTCGATGATGCGAGCACTGCTTGCCCGAGTGCCCGCGTGCCTGTCACGGTCACGATGGTCCCCAATCCGATCGTGAGCCTCGGTGCAGACCGCACGATTTGCGACAATGACACGGCCTGCTTCAATGCACCTGCTGGCATGAGCGCCTATATATGGAACAGCGGAAGCACCACATCTAGCGCCTGCTTCTCAGATTCTGGAATGGTCTGGGTGCAGATTTCAGACGCCAACAGCTGCATCGGCCGTGACACTGTTTTGATTTCACTCGTCACCAGCCTACCGGTCTCGCTCGGTGCTGACACAACCTATTGCCAAGGCGGGCCCATCACTATCGGCGGGTTTATCGGTGTGAATACCTATCAATGGAACACTGGCGCGACGACGCCGAGCATCACGGTCACTTCTTCGGGAAGTTACTCCGTTACCTGCACTTCACCTGGAGGCTGCATAGGTGTCGATACCATTCAAGTCACGCAATCGTCTCCAGTAAGTGCCTCGTTTACCATCGATACAACCTTTTGCCCACAGATTGTCTTTGTTGACAATTCCACGGGTGCAGACAATTGGTCATGGACATTTGGGGATGGTGGCACCTCGACGGCTGCCAGCCCGATCCACACATATCAAGGCCCGGGCACTTTTACGGTCACTCTCACATCCACAGGCCTTTGTGGCAGCGATGTGAGTACCCAAACCGTACCTGTCAATTGCATTGTCGGCTTAGAGCTGCCCGACAATCTCACCATCAGTGTCTATCCCAACCCCAACGATGGCCAGTTCAAGCTAGAGTTTGAAGGCTTGGAAAGCGATGTCGAAGTCACGATCGTCAATGCGCTCGGTCAAGCCGTGCTCCAGCAAGATTTCATCGGCCATCGCGGCCACCTCCAAAGTGCGATTGATATGCATTCGCCAGCAGCGGGGACCTATTTCCTGAAACTCAAAATCGGCGATGCGACTGTCTCCAAACGCATCCTTGTAAGATAAGTTGCACGAAAACTCCAATTCGCCAAGACCCGATCAGGATGCATCCAGATCGGGTCTTGGCTTTTCAGTGCACCTAGGAAGGTAGGGGTTGCGCCTCGCAAGCCGCCAACAAAAGGCTTGTGGACAGAAGCGCCCCTGCGATAGGCCACCTCACAAATTCATAACAACCAGTGGTTGTGTTTACAAGGTGCAAAATCTTCATGAAAACCTGAGCAAGATCAAACCATGTTGCAACATCTGTTACACGCCGTGAGCGGAGCATTGCCGATCATTGCATTGTCAGTGAATGCACTGGCAATCAAGATTCTCAATTAAAAAAAACAGCATCATGAAAAAGAATATGGGCACGATAGATCGCGTTGTACGGATCCTGATCGCAGCACTCGTCGGCATTTTGTTTGCAACCAATGCCATCTCTGGCTTGCTTGCCATCATTTTATTGGGTCTGAGCGGCGTATTGGTGGTCACAAGCATCGTCGGCTTCTGCCCGCTCTATGCCTTGGTGGGCATCAAGACTTGCCCTGCAGAAAGGGCCTAGATTGTTAGATGTTGATATTTCTTCGTTGGACAGGCCGCCCTCGGGCGGCTTGTCGTCGTCGGGTCAGTCTGCAATGTCCATTTCATAGAGCTTATAGGTATATCCCTGCTCAGTGGATTTTTCGATACTGATCACTGTCCCGCCCCCTTCACCCCGATGGGCATAGGTGATGCTTTCGATCTTGCCTGCACTGTCATACTTGGATTCCAATTCATCGGTCCAAGCGCCTTCAGACGGATTTGGGTTTTTGGTGACCTTGGTGTCGATTCCTTTGTCGCCCAAGAATTGCAAGGGGGCAGGGATTCCATAAAGGTTTTTGGCGATCAGAAATGCCTCAGCCCATGTCATTTCCTTGAAATGCAACGCGTATTCCATCGTTGCATAGCCGCCATAGTCCCTGCGGTGCTCCTCGTGCAAGACATCCGCCTCGCTTCCCCAGAGGCGTCCAGCATAAACTTCAACGGTTTCACCCTTGGTCGGCATGATGTAGCGCACGAGATAGCCATCAAACATGTAACCCACCTTGCCATCGTACTTCACTTGTGCCATGCCCCCGTGGATGCCATCGACGGTCATGCTTTGGTCGGTTGCGGGTTGCATGATTTCAACCATTACCGCATACTGAGGCGTGGCCAAGCGCTCGCCCGTCGCCGTTGCGGTCGCCCGCAAGTTCAAGCCCGCCTGCGCACCAATATAATAGGTACCAGCGGGTTTTTGTGCTATGAGCATGCCCGTGAGCATGCACACGCATGAGATCATCCAAATTGTCTTTTTCATCATATTTTCCATCATGCCAATGCAACTTTCAAATTAAGGAAGTCCATTGCCCAGATGCAAATGCCTTGCCAATTGTACAGCCGCCACACAAAAACGTGTCGTTGCAGACCGTCTCGCAGCCGACACCTCTCTATGATTTCCAACAGGCTATTGAAAAGCAATGGATTCAGCCTTAAATTGTCTCCCAAATGCAAATTGCCTTGAAGAAGTTCAAATTCACATATTATCTATTGCCGCTGATTTTACTCGTGTTGGTGGCTGCGGTGAGGCCGATCCTTCGTTCCACAGACAATTTGAAGGCCCAAAGTGGTACTTGGGTCGAGGCATCTGCATTTCAGAACTTGATCAAAATGCACACGATTGACACTTTGCCCGATGTGAGCGGTCACTACTTTGTGACCGCAGGCATCTGCGAAAATTGTCATGGCCATGACCCCAATGGTGTCGGATTGGTGGATATGCAAGGCCACGATATCAATATGGCCGACGACTGGAAAAGTACCATGATGGCCAATGCCGCCAAAGATCCTTTTTGGAGGGCGCAGGTGAGCCATGAGGTCATCACCAACCCTAGTCTGCAGACGATCACCGAGGACAAATGCCTCCAATGCCACGCCCCATTGGGTCGCTACTCGCATTTTTTCGCTTCCCATGGGCAGGCAGATTATAGCATGGCTATGCTCGCCACCGACACCCTTGGTCTCGATGGGGTGAGTTGCATGTCTTGCCATAGCCAACGCGCAGATTCGCTCGGTGAATTCTTCTCCGGCAAACTCAAGCTCGACTCTGCCCGCACCGTCTATGGCCCATTTCCTGGACCTGTCGTCGCGC
>JANORP010000438.1:0-18324 GCA_031415375.1 Bacteroidota bacterium
TGTCATTCGATCAAAAGGCAAATCCTATTTGTGTCCACTTGAAATGACAAGCTGTTTCTACACATTACTGGTCAACTTCCCAATAAGCAGTAAATATTACATCAACAAGTCTATCCTTGGATTTGCAATAGTCTAGTGCTAATTTGACAATAAATATATTTTTGTATGGGACGTAGAAAAAACACTATAATGGTCGTGAGCACCTTGCTAGGCAAGGCGCGCTCCGAGGCGAAACAGGTATTGGCGCTGGGCTTGATCTCCCTGCTAGGCGTGGGGTTGATGGCGCAAAATTCATCTTACAACGCCAATACAATTCCGATAGCCGGCACCGACAATGCGGCCTTTGGCTCAGGCGCCTTGGGCGCACTCACAACAGGCAGCAGCAATGTTGGCATCGGGAAGCGCGCCATGCAACTGAACACAACAGGCAGTGAAAACGTAGCCGTCGGGATCAGTGCCCTCAATGTCAATACAACCAACAGCGGCAGTACCGCGATTGGCTATAAGGCGCTTTCTGCGAATGTCGAGGTCAACAATACTGCAGTAGGGCGCCTAGCCCTCGTGCTGAACACACAAGGCAAGAGCAACACGGCGGTCGGCGAAAAAGCAATGCAAGCCAACACTTTGGGGGCTCAAAATACAGCCCTGGGAGGCTCTACAATGGGCACCAACACGACTGGCTCCAACATTACCTCGCTTGGGTTTTTGTCCAATGTCTCCCTCAACAATCTCAACAACGCTACCGCATTAGGTGCATCGACTGTGGTCAATGCCTCCAACAAGGTGCGAATCGGCAATGCTACGGTCACTGTGATCGAAGGTCAAGTCGCCTATACCTGGCCCAGCGACGCACGCTTCAAATTCAATGTCACCGAAGAAGTCAAGGGACTCGACTTCATCAACAAATTGCGGCCCGTCGTCTATAATTTCGACACACGCAAGTTTCAGCAATTCCTTGTCCAAAGCATGCCCGAGGCAGACCGTGCCGCCTACCTCCAAGCCGACTTTGGCCCTTCGACCGCTGTGCGGCAAAGCGGCTTTCTCGCACAAGAGGTCGAGCAAGTCGCCAAGGAAGTCGGCTATGACTTCAATGGCATACACGTCCCCGTCGATGCAAACGACAACTACAGCCTTGCTTATGCCGAGTTTGTGGTGCCGCTCGTGAAGGCTGTACAAGAGCAACAGCAGCTCATCCTCGTCCAGGATCAGGTGAATGCAACCCAGCAGCAACAGATCCAAGCCCTGCAAAAACAAGTCGCGGCGCTCTTGGCTGCCCAAAGCGGTGCATCGGCCGAGGCCAAAACTGTGAACGGTGTGAAAATGTACCCCAATCCCACGGGCGGCATGGTGACGATCAACACCCTCCCCATGGAGGCTGCTACTGTTGATGTCTATGACATGGCTGGCACACGGGTGTACCAAACCACACTCAAAGCAGGCGCGAACACGCACCTCATCGATTTGAGTGCCTACCCACGCGGCATGTACACCATCAAGGTGAGCGCCCAATCCCAAGAGGTGAGCACCCAGAAAATCGTCCTCCAATAAGCTGATATAGGCCATGTACTGCGCCCAAGGGGACAAGTTCTATTCCAAAGAACTTGTTTCCTTGGGCGCATGGTTGATACCCTCGTTTCATTGCAAAATCTCGTCACCTCGATGGAAATATTTTGCCCTATTCTCATTGCCCAATTGTACATTCCTTTGTAAAAAAAGCGTTGCACCTTGATCCATCTCCACATTTGAGCATGCGAAAAATCTCTCTGATCACGCTGATCATGTTGTTCTGCGCGGGCCTATCGGCCCAAAAATATACCGTGAGCGGTTATGTGACCGATGCACTTTCGGGAGAGAAACTCATCAGCGCGAGGGTCTTTGACGCCAGCCGCAACATTGGCGCGATCACCAACAGCTATGGCTTTTATTCCATCACCACCACGGGCGGCAAGCTGTCACTCCAGTGTACCTATGTCGGGTTCCAGCCTTTTTCCACGACCCTCGACCTCACACGCGACACGACGATCCACATCGACTTGTCGGCAGAAGGCGTGCAAATGGAGACCGTGGAAATCATCGGCGAAAAAGACATCGCGGAAAATTCACAAATGAGCACGATCGATGTGCCGATCGAGACCATCAAAAAAATACCCTCGCTCATGGGCGAGGTCGATGTGATCAAGGCCTTGCAATTGCTGCCTGGCGTGCGCTCGGGTGGCGAGGGCACAACAGGCTTCTATGTGCGCGGGGGTGGGCCCGACCAAAATTTGATCTTGCTCGATGGGGTGCCCGTGTACAATGTCTCGCATTTGTTTGGCTTCTTTTCAGTGTTTCCTGCGGATGCGATCAGCAGCGTGAGCTTGGTCAAGGGTGGCTTCCCTGCCCGCTACGGCGGTCGCCTGAGCTCGGTGATCGACATCAGCCTCAAAGACGGGCACATGAAAAAATTGCATGGCGAGGGCAGCATCGGCCTCATCGCCTCCAAGCTCACCCTGGAGGGCCCCATCTGGAAAGACAAAACCTCTTTCATGGTGAGTGCACGCCGCACCTACATCGATATCCTTGCGCAGCCCTTCATCCGCATGGCCACGGGCTCACCTGGACTCCAAGGTTACTATTTTTACGATGGCATCGCCAAGGTCAATCACCGCTTCAATGACAACAACCGCCTCTACCTGAGCTTTTATGGCGGCAATGACAAGTTTTATTCCACGAGCCAATACGAGACTGGGCGCACAGGCTTTACTTATGTATCCAACAATAAGTCGCGCCTCGGCTGGGGCAACAAGATTGCAGCCTTGCGCTGGAACCATCTTTTCAGCGACAAGTTGTTTGGCAACTTCGCCGCGACCTATTCCACATTCAATTTTGGAATTTCAGAAGACCAAAAAGTAAAGCAAACCGTCAATGGACAGACGACCAATGACCGATTTGCCTATGCCTACGACAGCGGCATTCGTGACCTCGGCCTCAAGGTCGATCTGGATTGGTATGCCTCCCCCAAGCACTTGGTGCGCTTTGGTGGCTATGGTATCCGCCACCGGTTTGTGACGGGTGTGAGCCACCTCATCGCAGCGTCGGCCGATTACACGATCGACACGGTTGTGGGCATACCGCCGATTCACGCTTGGGAGGCTGGCATCTACCTAGAAGACGACTTCAAGGTCGGCGAACGGCAGAAATTTAATCTCGGTGTGCATGGCTCGGCATTTTGGGTCGATGGCCGTTTTTACCGCTCGTTGCAGCCACGCCTTGCCTACCGCTTCATGATCGATGGCAATTGGGCCGCAAAAGCATCTTTCACGACGATGTACCAATACATCCACCTGCTCACCAACTCTGGCCTGGGTCTGCCGACCGACCTCTGGGTGCCGAGCACTGCTAGCATCAAGCCGCAAGCGGGCTATCAAGGTGCCGTCGGTATCGCGCGCAGCTTTAAGGACCTCGGCTTGGAGGTGAGTGTGGAGGGCTATTACAAATACATGACCGGCTTCATCGAATACCAAGAGGGCGCTTCGTTCCTGAGCGAAAGCACCGACTGGCAATCCAAGGTCGTGCAGGGCAATGGCTGGGCTTACGGGGGCGAGTTGTTTGTCCAGAAAAAAATCGGCAAAACCAGCGGCTGGGTGGGCTACACCCTGAGCTGGACCAAGCGGCAATTTGAAGAACTCAACGATGGAAAGCCTTTCTATTTCAAATATGATCGCCGGCACGACATCTCGGTCGTCGTCGTCCACGAATTCAACAAAAAGGTGGATTGCGGACTCACATGGGTCTATGGTTCAGGGCAGGCCACGACCCTTCCCAAGGCCACCTTTCAGGGCTTCATCAACGATCCATCCCAGCCAATGGGCTTTCCACAGAGCGTGGATTATTATGGTGAGCGCAATAGCTACCGCTTGCCTGCCTACCACCGTCTGGACCTGAGTGTAAATTTGAACAAAGACCTCAAAAAATTCTCGCGTACTTGGTCCTTTTCCGTTTACAATGCCTATAGTCGCCGCAATGCCTATTTTGTCTATTTTGACTACACAGCCGCAGGGCAGCGCGTGCTCAAGCAGGTGAGCCTTTTCCCTATCATTCCCTCCGTCGCCTACCGCTTCAAATTCTGATCACGATGAGACTCCAACGGTATTTAATCGGTCTATTTCTGCTCCTCCTTTTCCTCAGCTGCGAAAAGGTGATCACGCTTGATCTGCCTGCGCACGAGCCTGTATTAGTTGTGAATTCGTTTTTTTCGCCCGACAGCATTTGGCGCGCGCGGGTCACCGCGAGCCAAGCCATCGATGCGTCCAACGGCCTCAAGGAAATTTCTGATGCGAGCGTGCAGATTTTGGAAAATGGCATGCCCGTCGATACCCTGGTGCATGACTCAGCCGACCTGTATGTCTCTAAGCGTGGACGCAAACCTGTTGCAGGCCATGCCTATACCCTGCGTGCCTCAGCGCCAGGTTACGCCGAGGTGCAAGGCAGCGACATTGCGCCGCGCGTCGTCATTCCCTACAACCTCGTTTTCAAAGATTCTGTATTTGTCGATGCCATTGGCACATACCAAAGTGAATTCAGTTTCACGATCCGCGATTGGCCTGGGCAGCACAATTATTACATCCTCGACATGTACAAGATTTACACCTATCTCTGGGACAATAGACTCATCAGGCAAGTCAATCCAATCGATGTGGACACGCAAGACCCCCTCCTGGATACCAAAACAAGCCAAGGACAAGCACTGTTTGACGATGCAACATTCGACGGGGAACAGCGCCTCATCAAGGTCTCGCTCCCTACTGCTTACCATCAGGAAAATGATACCATCTATGCCAGGCTCAGCGTGGTTACCGAGCCTTGTTTCCGCTATGTACAGACGATGGCCAAATACCGTACCGCAAGCTGGGATATTTTTGCCGAACCCGTGCGGCTCTACAGCAATATGACGCCCGGCATGGGAGTCTTTGCAGGGCGTGCGGGGTATGAAATGATTTTGCCTTGAGGGGTGTATCCTTTTGCTGGGGTTTTTCGTTACTTGTAAGACTATGAGAAAATACATGCTCTTGCTCAGCATTGCGACCCTGTTTGCCGCCTGCAAAAAAGACGTCGCCCCTGATGGCATCGATTACAGGCAAGAGATGCGCACCCTCGTGCAAGAAATCTCGGCCAATGCCCGTGGGCGGGATGCAGATTTCATCGTGATCCCCCAAAATGGCGTGCCTTTGCTCTCGACCACCGGGGAGCCGAGCGGCCCATTGGCGAGCGACTACGTCGCGGCCATCAGCGGCATCAGCCAAGAGGACTTGTACTATGGCTATGACAAAGACGACAAGGCGACACCTGCCTCCGAGACGAGCTACATCAGCAGCTACCTCGACAAGGGCAAGGCTGCGGGTGTGACGGTGTTGGTGACCGACTATTGCAGCACGCCGACCAATATGGACGACAGCTACAACAAAACCGAGGCCGCAGGCTATATCGGTTTCGCAGCCCACGAGCGCAACCTCAATGCCATCCCGAGCTATCCCGCCACTCCTCACCGCGTCAATGCAGACACAGTCACGCAGCTCGCGCAGATTCGCAATTACCTCTACCTCATCAACCCCGCCGACTTTGGGAGCCGCCAAGCCTATATCGATGCCGTGCGCGCCACCAACTATGACTTGCTGCTCATGGATCTCTTTTTCAATGATGAATCCACATTTACGGCCAGCGAGGTTGAGTCCATGCGTGCCAAGGCCAATGGCGGTCGCCGACTCGTGATCTGCTACATGAGCATCGGCGAGGCCGAGGACTATCGCTTTTACTGGAACAAGGACTGGAAAGTCGGCAAGCCAGCGTGGCTGCGCAAGGAAAACCCCTCTTGGAAAGGCAATTACAAGGTCTGGTATTGGGATGCCGAATGGAAGAAACTCATCTATGGACAAAGCGACTCTTATCTGACCAAGATACTGGATGCGGGATACGATGGTGTATTCCTGGACATCATCGATGGCTTTGAATACTACGAAGGGCTGAAATAGCACTGGACGATTTGTATTTTCAGGCTGGATGTGCGTAATTCTACCTGTTTTTCATTTGGAAGGAATCGCATAAAATGGATCGGAAACACTTTCTTAGGTTGATGGCGCTCGGCGGACTGCTACCCATCGTACTGCCTGGTTGTCGCAAATATGGCCCTATTGATCCCTATAGAGGTTCGGTAATCATCATCGGCGCGGGAGCTGCTGGTCTCTATGCGGCGTGGCTGCTCAAAAATGCGGGCGCGACCGTGCAGATCCTCGAGGCCTCAGACAGCATCGGTGGCCGCATCAAGGAGCTCACTGGATTTGCCGACTTTCCCATCGAGTTGGGAGCAGAGGAGGTGCATGGCCAGAAAACGGTGTGGCACGACATCGTCTTCGACACCGATGCCAAAGTGGTCGATAGCGATGACGAGGACATCTTTTTCATCAACGGCGTCCGCCAAACCGAGGAAGACCTCGCCGACAATGCCGACTACAAGGCCCTGAAGAAACTTGTGGAAGACATCGGCGACTTCAAGGGCGACGACATGACCATGGAAGCCTACGTCGCCTCCAAAGGAATCGGAGGCCAGTTTATCCCCCTCGCCAATGCCATCCTTGGCAATGAATTTGGCACCTCCAATGACCGACTCGGCGTGCTCGGCGTGGCCCTGGATGATGCGCTCTGGACCGCCGGCAACAAAAATTTCATGCTCAAAAACCGCTCCTTCCTGTCCATTTTGAAGGAGAAATTTGCCTCGGTGATTCCCGATGTACAACTCAACAGGCTCGTGATTGAGGTGGATCATACGGGCGATACCGTGCGTGTGCGCGACGTGACAGGCGCCTACCATGAAGCCGACAAAGTGATCGTGACCACCTCGGTCGCGGTCTTGAAGGCTGGTGTCATCCAATTTGACCCAGACTTGCCCTATGTGAAGCAACAGGCGATGTCCAAGATCGGCATGGCTGAGGGCATGAAGGTGATCTTGAAATTCTCGTCACAATTTTGGCCCGACGATACGGGATCCATCTTTGGAAATGGCCTCATCCCCGAATTTTGGGTGACCAGCGGGGGCGGTCGCAGTGGCAGTGACCACGTCATCACGGCTTTTGTCAATGGCCAAAATGCCGCTACGCTCAGGGTATTGGGTACGGGAATCCCTGCGCTCATCTGCTCAGAACTCGATCAGATATTCGGTGGCACGGTGGCCACTGGGAGTCTCATCGATAGCCATGTAGAGGATTGGTTTGCAAATCCGTTTGTGGGGGGCACCTATTCCTACCCCACAGTAGGCATGCCTGCGAGTGCGCGCCGCGAACTCGCCGTTCCTCTGGGGGGCAAGCTTTTCTTCGCGGGCGAAGCCACGCACTTCGAGGGACATCCCTCTACAGTGCATGGTGCCTTGGAGTCTGCTTATCGGGCGGTGGAAGAACTGGTGAATGCGTAACTTGCATGTTCCAAGCACACACTGTGATTGGAGCAGCACTTAATCTCATGTGAAATGGCAGCACAAATTTTAGGCAAGGACAATACAGGGGATTCTGGTCCCTTTTTCAAGGTCATCGTGCACCTGTGTGGATTGGCCGCGATCGCAGGGATTTTTCTGCCCTTTATCGGCGGAGGCACGGTCATGGACCTCGTCCAGCAATTGAGATGGGTTGGCTTTGGTAGTCTAGCGGGGCAGACAACCATGGGCACCATCACGAGTATCGTGCTGTATGCTGGCTTTGTACTGTTTCCCCTCATCGGGATCGTGATGGCCATTCGTGGGAAATATGCAGGTGGACCGTTTACCTTTTTACTGCTCTACAACCTCGCAGCGTTTCTATTGGTGCTCTTCTATGGTGCCGAAGTCGGCGGTCTCACCGGCAATTTTTTCCTCAATACAGGCTTGGGCTATTGGATTTCCAACGGAGCCTTGCTTGCGCCATTCATCGCAATGTTTTTTCTAGACAAGAGTATTTGAGGCGCATCATTGCCCAGCATGATCCCCTGGCGTGCCACTAGACCCAACCCCAAAAGCATGGAGCATCTTCCCCTCATTCTCGCCATCGTCTTTTTGAGCAGCGCGGTTGCCTACCTTGCGCTCATCCACAAGTTGCCCTTCAAGGGCGATTTTGTCGTCAAGGCGATTCCTGCACTCACGTTGGCGGCCGCCTCGGCCTTGCTGATACCAGGCATCCATGGAAAATTACTTTGTGCAGGCTTTATTTTGTCTGCCATGGGCGACATCAGCCTCACATTTACGGGCGAGAAATATTTCATCGCAGGACTCGTGTCCTTCTTGTTGGCCCATGTCATGTACATTTTCACATTCGCAAGCGGATCTGTTTGGAGCATGGACAAAGTTTGGCTACTCGGCGTATTGGCCGTTTTTGGAGTCATGATGATCGTGGTTTTGACGCCCCATCTCGGGAAGATGAAAATTCCCGTCTATGTCTATGTCTCCGTGATTTTGACGATGGATGTGATGGCCGTCTTGCGTGGCGGCGACAATTGGCTGTTGATTGCCGGTGCATTGACCTTTACGGTATCAGATACAATCCTTGCGCTCGACAAATTCCGCAAAAAAATCCCTGGCGACAAATACTACGTGATGACGACCTATTATGCGGGTCAAGCATTGATTTGTGCGGCGTTTTTGTGTCCTCTGCTAAGCACTTGCTCCGCTAGTTGATGTTGAATCCCAAGCCGATCGCGATGCGCAGGTCGCGCAAGGGCGTGTTGTCACGCACGGTCGCATGGCGCGTGGCGACATAACGTGCCTGGGCAAACAGGTGGAAAAATGATCCATAGTAGGCTACACCCGTGAGTGCTGAAGCGCTAGGTGCCACCCCAAACTCTGTCCCAACATTGCCCGCAGCATTCAGATAATTCAGTTGGGTGAGGGAAATGCCGGGTTGGATGCCGAGATAGACATCGAGTGGCTGGTCGGTCAAGAAATGATAAATCGGCCCCGTCAAAACGGAATGCACATAATAATCATCGTTTTTGGGCTTTATGGCATAGACATCGAAGACCGACCTGTCTGAGCCGAGATTGGTATAGGTAGTACCATTGATACCGATGTGATCGCTGAGGCAAGCCTCCAATTCGCCGATCACATAGTACCGCAATTCCATCTTGCTGATCCCCAGCCCGACGGTACCTTGCACACGGATGAGGCCACGGTGGATGCCTTCCTTTTTTTGAGCCCATAGGCTCATGCCCATCAACAGCGGCAGGATCAAGAGGAGCTTTTTCATGGGCTTCAAATTCTGAGGAAATAGACGCTAAAGGAAAAGGTCGTCAACCAATGCCCGGCCAACTCTACCCCATTTTCCACCCGCACATGCCCTATGCCATTGCCGTCGAGCTCGGCATCGACGTGCTTGCCGAGGTGCATCATGTAATGGCTTTGCAGATTGAGTTCCAAGCTAGGTGTGATGAAATGGCTCACGCCCACGCCCGCCTGCGCGGCTGCCGAGAAGACCAGCGGACTTTCATATTGCCCTCTAAACCCGACCTTGGTCAGGTCGAAACATTGCCCAGCCATGAGGTAGGGCACAAATCGATGGCTTGCAAAACCACCTTTTGGCAACGCAAATTGCACTGCCCAGCCGATGTGATAATCTCGCCGAATGATCGCGTCATTGCCCTGCGACTGGATGATGTCTGAAAACCACTCCGTGTTCACACGGCGCGTCGCAGACAACTTAAAATGCCCGCCAGCGCCCAGTCCCACGATGCCGCCATGGCCAAAGACATTGAGGCTATTGCGCAATCCCAAGGCAAATTGGCCGCCTTTGAAGGGCTTCTCTTGCGCCAAAGCGCGCTGTGGCAAGCTCAAGCAAGCGATCGTGAGCATCAAGACAAGCCCGATGCCGAGTCGCCGAGGATGAGTCAATTTCTGAGGTTGTCGCATAAAAATGAATCAGGTCAAATATTTCAGGCACGCAACAATTCCACCGCCGCAATCACATTGTCCACGGGCATCTTGCAGGCATGCCCCTCACATACATAGATCAATGTCTGCCCAGGTGCAAAACGCTGATCCAGCAATGCCAGCTGCGTGTCCTGCTCTTCTACGGCAGCCACAATGACTTTGTTGGGGAGGTAATGGCCGCGCAGCTCAGCTGCAAGCGCCAGCGCCTGCGGGCCCGCAATCGCGATCTCACTGAACGGACGAAGGAATTTGAGCATCAAAATCGCCCAATTGCTATAGCCGCCGCCATAGCGGGGCATGTCTTGCTGCACATTTTGGAGCATGCGCTCGGCGCGAGCGACATAGTCTTGACGGTCGAGGAGGTGCCCGAGGTCAAAGAGTACATTGGCCAAAATGCTATTGGAGGCCGGGATCACATTGTCCATCAAGTCCATCTTGCGGGCGATGAGGGCCGGGTCTTGGTCTGATGTGAAGAAGAACAACTGCGTAGCTGGGTTGTAGAAATGCGCGATGGCTTGTTCCACCAGTGCCTGCGCCTTGTGGAGCCATTGCGGATCAAAGGTGACTTGGTACAAGGCCGTGAAGGCCTCGGCCACCAAGGCGTGATCATCCAAAAAGGCATTGATGCTGGCTTTGCCCGCCTTGAAATTGCGCATCAACCGGCCATCGACGATGAGGCGGTCGGCGATGAAATGGGCATTGCGCAGCGCGGCAGCGCGGTAACGCTCGTCTCCCCAGGCGCCATAGGCATCCACGCAACCCTTGAGCATGAGCGCATTCCAAGAAGCCAGCACTTTGTCGTCGAGACCTGGGCGGATGCGGAGGTCGCGTGCTTGCATCAAGATGGCTTTGGCGGATTCCAGCCTTTGCAAAAAGGCCGTTTCGCTCAGGCCACGCCCCGCCGCAAATGCCGCAGGGGTTTGGCCCATCATCAAGATATTGTTGCCATGCTCCCAGTTTCCCTGCGCGGTCACTTGGTAATAGGCGCAAAACCAGCCGCTGTCATTGCCCAGCAGCTGGTCAATCTCGGCCTTGGTCCAGACATAAAATTTGCCTTCAACGCCTTCGCTGTCGGCATCGAGGGAGGAGTACCATCCACCCTCGGGCGAAAGCATTTCCCGCTCCATCCAATCAAAGGTCTCTGCGACGACGCGCTGGTAGAGCGCGTCGGGGCGCTTCATATACGCCTCTGCGTAAAGGGAAATGAGCTGCCCATTGTCGTAGGTCATCTTTTCAAAGTGTGGCACTTTCCAGATGCCATCGACCGAGTAGCGGGCAAATCCGCCGCCCAATTGGTCATAGATGCCACCCCAAGCCATCTTTTCCAAGGTGACCTCGATCGCAGCTTGTGTCTCGACATGCCCTGAAAAATGGCTTTCGCGCAGCAAAAACAGCCAATTGTTGGGCATCGGAAATTTGGGAGTGCGGCCATAGCCACCCCACTTCATGTCAAATGTGCCGCGCCAAGACTTCAGGATTGATCCTAGGAAATCGAGCGAAAATGGCGTCTCCACAGCCACGGGCACGATGTCGTCCATCTTGCGCACGGCATCCGTGAGGCGCTCGGCATAACCGTAAGCCTCATCGGGATTGCGACGCCAGAGCTCTGCAAGCTGCTGCAAGATATCGATCCATTGCACTTTTTTGAAGTAAGTGCCGCCCCAAATAGGCCTGCCATCGGGCAATGCCACACAGTTGAGCGGCCACCCACCGCTACCTGTCATGAGTTGCACTGCGTCCATGTAAATCTGGTCGATGTCGGGCCGCTCCTCGCGATCGACCTTGATGCAGACAAAGGCGCTGTTCATGACCTCGGCCACCGCCATGTCCTCAAAACTCTCATGCTCCATCACATGACACCAATGGCAAGCTGCATAGCCGACCGAGACGATGATCAGCTTGTTTTCGCGGCGTGCCTTTTCCAACGCGACCTCGCCCCAAGGATACCAGTCCACGGGATTGTAGGCATGTTGCAGCAGGTAGGGGCTGCTTTCGAGGGCGAGGTGATTGGGGGAATTTTGCATCATCTACAAATATCAAAAAAAAAGCGCCCTGCAACGCTGGTCAAAACCGAGTTTTGCCGCGTGTCGCAGGGCGCAATGGATGTATTTCAAAATCAGGTCCAACGCTGCCGGGCGACCTCGGCGAGGACGATACCGACCGAAACGCCGACATTGAGGGAGGATATCTGACCAAACATCGGGATGCCCACCTGTGCATCAGATGATTTCACGATGCGCGGGGTGATTCCTTTTTCCTCTGAGCCAAAGACGAGGCACATGGCCCCTTTGAGATCGACTTCCCAGAGATTGGTATCTGCTTTTTCGGCGCAGGTCACGATGCGTATGCCCAAGTCTTTGAGCATGTGCACGACATCTTGCAGGTGGTGCACACGGCAGACGGGGATGTGGTTGAGTGCACCTGCGCTCACCTTCATCGCGTCGGCATTGATGCGGGCGCTGCCTTGCTCGGGGATCACGATCGCGTGCACGCCGAGGCACTCGGCCGTGCGGGCAATACCACCAAAGTTGCGCACGTCTGAGACCTGGTCGATCATGAGGATGAGCGGGTCGATGTTGCGCGACTGCACATCAGCGATGATCTCTTCCAAGTTCATATAGGCCACAACAGCCGTGTAGGCGACGACACCTTGGTGGTTGGCGTGACGGGCGAGGCGATCGAGCGTTTCTTGCGGCACGACTTGGATCGGCACGCGGCGCTCGGTGGCCATGTTATAGACATCGTTGCGCAGCTCGCTGTCGAGTCCGCTTTTGATGAGGATTTTGTCGATCTGCCTGTTGGCTTCCATGGCTTCCAGCACGGTGCGGGCGCCATAGATCATGTTTTTGGGCTCTTTTTGTTTTTCGTCGCCGGGCTTGCCACGGCGCTCATAGCCTTTGTTGCCACCTTGTACACCGTCTTGACGGGGGCCACGATTGTCGCCTCCACCACGGTTTACAGGTCTTTCAGGACGGCCGGCTCGGCTTCTATCGGGATTGGATGCCTCGTAATTGTCGTCCCACTCATCTGGCGCTGCCATACTCAATTCAATTAAATGCGTTGAAAACAAAAATGCAGGATTGGGTTGTCTCACCGCAATCCTGCATTTGAAAAATCTAATTCAAGGATCAAGGATTCGAGTCAGTAGGACTTGAATCCCCCTGTGCTGGCGCAGGTGCCTGCGGCAGCTCCTTAGGCGTCTTGGATCCACCTTCTGGCTTGCCCGACTGCTGCTTGAGCTGCTCGATCAAAGCCTGGTATTGTGGGTCCTTGGAGTCTTGGTAGGCGATCTCGGCTGCACGCTGTGCGGTCTTGAAGTCGCCCATTTTCCTAGCCTCTTGCATCACAAAAGGCACTGCGCTCATGAGACGGTCATACTCAGGCAACTTGTTTTCAGATGCGATGAAGTAATTGACCCATGCCTCTGCCTTGTCGAGGACCTTGGCAAAGTTCTTGGCGACCATTTCATCGTTGTCGATGCGTCCCCATACGGTAGCTGCAAACATCGGGTAGATCACGTCGTTGCCACGTGCCTTGTCAGAGATTTTCTCGTCGGCAAAGGCGAGGAGGTCACCTGCTTTTTTCTTGAATTCGGTGATTTTTTTCTTGTTGGAAGCGATCACGCTGTTCAAGCTATCAGCAGAGACTGGCGTGGTGTTTTTCATTTGCTCCATCGCTGCATTTTGTGATTCGAGGCAATCTGCATCATCTACAAATGCATTGGAAGCGCGGAAGATCATGCTGGCCAAATTGCCCACAATCGTGCGGCGAATGTGGTCGTCGAGGTACATAGTCGTATCGTTGAGGTTACGGTACTTGAATGTATTCATGACCAAGTCATAGCTGATGTCTTTTTGCACGCGACCTTGGCGACCGTAAGGATCGCTCACCGGGCAAGGCATGCGAGAGAAATCAACTGGCACGACGCGATTGGCAAGGCCCTCGACCTGGAACCAAGGCTGCAAACCGACATAGCTGGATGGCGGAATGGTACTGCTGAAGTAGATGGGGCGTTCCCAGCAATTTTGGGCATTGGTCATGATGATGTCCAAGATGAGCCAGTCTTGCTTGAGGAGATAGGCGTTTTCGCCGCCACGGGTGGCGATCGGCCACTTCATCTCATTTCTGATCATGTAGTTTCTGTACTCTGGAAGCACAGTGCCATTTTCGAGGACACACTTGGCATCCACAGGTAGGCGCACGAGCTCACCTTTGGTCCATGGACGATAGGCGTTGATGTCGCCGATATAGTCCTTTTGCTTGGCGCTGATGGGCAGCGGCGGTGACTCATTGCTCTGCTTGCGCATCTGATCGATGTACCAGTCGGTATTGAGCAAGCTCAAGTTCACGACGCGCACGTCTGTACGAATGCCTTCGACTTCCTGTAGGTACCAGAGCGGGAAGGTATCGTTGTCACCATTGGTGAAGAGAATGCCATTTTTCTTGCAGCTATTGAGCAAGTTGAATGCAGAGTCAGGTGCGACAAATTGGATGCTGCGGTCGTGATCATCCCAGTTTTCCTTGGCCATCAAGACCGGGGTGAGGAGTGGCATCATGGCAAGGCCCATGGCAATGGACTTGTTGAGCTTGGCCAAGTCGCGCAGCATGTCATAGAGCGCTACGACGGCAAGGCCGATCCAGATGGCAAATGTTTGGAAGGAACCCGCATAGGAATAGTCACGCTCACGTGGCTGTGCAGGCGTCTGGTTCAGGTACAAGATGATTGCAAAACCCGTGAAGAAGAAGAGCAGCATGATGCTGGTTGCATCTTTGGTGTTGCGCACAAATTGATAGACCATGCCAAAGAGGCCGAGGAGGAGTGGCAATAGGAAATAGTGGTTTTTGCCTTGGGAATCCAGCATCTCTGATGGCTGCCCAGTGAACCGTCCAAATTCAAAGCCACTTTCCCAACGCATGTCTTGGGTATCGCCTTCACGGCCTGCAAAGTTCCACATGAAATAGCGCAAGTACATGTGACGTACTTGGTAGTCCAGGAAGAATTTCATGTCCTCGCCAAATGTCGGGCGGTCATCTGAGGGGCCTTCGCTCGGCCCGCGTTTCTTGACGTAGCTCTTATAGCCAAACTCACCTGTGTAGTGCCCACCTTGTGGAGAGTGCATCCTAGGGAACCAGACTTTGCCGTTTTTATAATCGACATCTTGCTTATAGCCCGACCAGAGGTAGCGCGTTTCCACGCGACTTACTTCTTGTGTTTTTGTATTGACTGCGATCTTGCGGCCATCGGCGAGGTCGGTGACATAGTTGTCGCCATCGGTGGCTGCTGGGGTGCTAAAGCCGACCGCCTTGCCGCCCTTGACATTGATCGCAGCGCCTTCCTTGAGCTTGTAGCTGCCATCGTCGAGGATGCGTGGCTCCTTTACGTTCACATAAGACTTGCGGTCATAGTTCACGATCTGGTTGCGGGGATCGGTCGCATCGTTGTAGCGCACGCCAGAGAGCAGCGGGGAGTCGCCATATTGCTCGCGCTTGAGATAGCTGATCATCGATGCGATCGAGCTAGGATCGTTTTCATTGATAGGGGCGCCAGATTGGGCCCTGATCACGATCATCGTGTAAGATGAGTAGCCCAATACCAGCACGAGCATGCTCCAGCAAGAAGTATTTAAGATCACCCTCACTGGGCTTTCACCGCCGAAGAAGCGGTTGCCCAAGGCTTTGTTTTGGGTTACAACGATTCCACCAATCATGAGCAGCGAAGACAAAATCATGAAGATGGTGAGGCCGGTACCAAATGGAAGGCCCATGCCCGTGGCAGAAGCGATGCCATTTGGCGAATCCATTTGCTCAGAACCGACCATCCATCTTTCAAATGCCCAAGCGAGCTCGGTAGATTTTTGGATCAGGCCATATTGGATCAAGGCGAGAATCACGACCGAAATCGAAAAAGTGACGATGATGCCTAGCGGAGCGATTTTGAATTTCCTGAAGTAATACACAAAGGCCAGCATTGGAATAGCCAGCAAATTGAGCAAGTGTGTGCCAATGGATACACCCATCACAAAGGCGATCAAGATGATCCACTTGAGGTGATCGGGTTCGTCTGCTCTGGCTTCCCACTTGAAGATGAGCCATACAACGGCTGCGGTGAAAAATGAACTCATCGCATACACCTCGGCCTCCACAGCGTTGAACCAAAAGGAGTCTGAGAATGTAACCGTGAGTGCTGCCACCAAACCTGCGGCCATGATGACCAAGGTGTCTGGCATTTCCAAGGCAAGCTTGCCATTGGTGATGAGCTTCTTGGCAAGGTGCGTTGTGATCCAAAACGTAAACACGACAGCAAATGCGCTGGCGATGACGCTCGACATGTTGATCCACCAAGCTACAGTCTCAGGCGACTGCGCAAACATGGCGAAGAAACGGCCCAAGATCAAGAAGAACGGCGCTCCTGGCGGGTGCGGCACTTCAAGCTCGTTGGCACAGGCGATAAATTCGCCACAGTCCCAAAAGCTGGCTGTTGGGGCCATCGTCAAGTAGTATGTGATGAAAGCCACCACAAACGAGAGCCAGCCAAAGATGTTGTTGATCTTGTTGTATTGCATTTTTACTTGGAATTGTAGCCGTGTAAGGGGATGCCCTCCAAACTAAACATGCCGACCTCGCACAGGCGTTGTCGGCAGCCACGGTGATGTATCAAATTCGGATGTAAGGGTAATTGGGGGTGTGATAGACGTCTTCGTAGAGTTCGCTGGCATCTGGATAAGGAGATTCCTCGGCAAAGCGCACGCTTTCCTCGACGATCTCTTCGATGCGGGCCTCAATGGCTTCCAATTCGGCAGCCTCGGCGATGTCATACTTATAGATGTGTGCTCTGATCTCCAAGATCGGATCCTCGCCCTTGAAATGCTCGAGTTCCTCCTTGGTGCGGTACTTCGCTGGGTCAGACATCGAGTGTCCCTTGTAGCGGTAGGTCTTCATTTCGAGGAAGACGGGGCCATGGTCTGGCTGACGCACAAGTGCCACAGCTTTTTTCATTTCCTCATAGACCGCCATGACAGACATGCCATCGACTTGCCACGAAGGCATCTCAAATCCTGCCCCGATCTTGTACAGTTCGGTGACATTGGAGGTGCGCTCGACTGAGGTACCCATGGAGTAGCCATTGTTTTCTACCACGTAGATGACGGGCAGTTTCCAGGTCATTGCGAGGTTGAATGCCTCGTGGAGGGCACCTTGGCGTGCTGCGCCATCGCCAAATGCACAGACGGCAATACGACCGTCGCCATTGTATTTGCTGGCGAACGCAAATCCTGCACCGAGCGGAATGTGGGCGCCCACGATGCCATGGCCGCCGAGCATGTAGTGCTCTTTGCTAAACATGTGCATGGAACCGCCCTTGCCCTTGGAGGAACCGGTGCGCTTGCCATACATCTCTGCCATCACCTGATTGGCGCTCACCCCACGGGTAAGTGCCATGCCATGGTCACGGTAGGCAGTGATCAAATAATCGTCTTTGTGGATCGCTGACTCGATGCCCGAAGACACCGCCTCTTGCCCAATGTAGAGGTGACAAAAGCCTTTAATCTTTTGCTGCATATACATTTGGCTCGCCTTTTCCTCAAAGCGGCGCTGCAACATCATCTCTTCATACCAATGCAACAGCAGCTCCTTTGAGTAGGGCTGGGCTGCCTTCGTCTTCGTATTCGTCTTAGCCATGCGTATTCGCGATTTCATCAAATGAGCGGCCAAATTAATCATTTAATTTCGAAATATGGCAATGACAAGGCGGTTTGGACGGCTTAAAAAGGCTTAACATGGGTGAAGACTTCGAAAGTCCATGATGTGAGGCCGCTGCATGTACACCTGCAAGGCATGCCGATTGAAAATGAGGCCCTTTGCTGGGGCTTGATCGTCATCGCAGCTTCTATTTGGAAAGCGCATTGTTGAGGCCGATATTTGACCCGCAGCCATCAGCAGCGCCACATCTGCCCACATGTCCATGAAGACTTACGCCCTCCGCCTCCGCCCAGGTCAAGACCTCAAAACCGAATTGATCCACTTTGTGTCTGAGTATCAGTTGCAAGCTGGCATCGTCCTCACTTGTGTTGGCTCCTTTCAGAAGACGTCGCTGCGCATGGCTGGCAAGGACGTGGTCAGGACCTGGGATGAGAAAATGGAGATCTTGTCGCTGGTCGGCACCCTGTCTGCCGAGGGTGTACACCTGCACGTCGCAGTCTCAGACGGCGAAGGCCAAGCCTACGGTGGCCATCTGGTAGAGGGCTGCCTCATCTACACGACCGCCGAGATCGTCTTGGGCGATCTGGAAGCCCTTAAGTTTATGAGGGTCGTGGATCCTGCGACGGGGTACAAGGAATTGGAGATTGGGAAGCGGCATGGGGGGTGAGGGGGCGCTATTTGCCTTTAGGTTTGCCACCCTTCGACGC
>JANORP010000439.1:0-18192 GCA_031415375.1 Bacteroidota bacterium
GTCTGTACCTGTACAGCCGTTGGCGCCCGTGGCAGTCACCAAAAATGTCGTGGTCACGGTCGGCGTCGCGACGGGATTGGAAATGCTGGCATTGTTGAGGAATGCTGCGGGTTGCCAGACATAACTTACGCCACCGGTCGCTTGCAACTGGGTGGATTGCCCTGCGCAAATCGATACATTCGGCCCAGCATCGACGGCAAGATTGCCCGAGACATTGACCGTGACAGTATTGGTGGCTTGGCAGCCTTGGGCATTGGTGACTGTGACGGTATATGTAGTGGTCACCGTGGGGCTTGCGAGCGGATTCTGCAAAAACTGGTTGTTCAGGCTGGCTGCCGGACTCCATTGGTAATTGACGCCGCCCGTGGCGCTCAGTTGTGTGGTCTGCCCAGGGCAAATGGTCGATGGGCTGGCATTCACGACGATGGAGGCACTGTTGTAAATGACAAGGTTGCGCCGCAGGGTGTCGCAGACGGTGCCATTGCACCCCACCACTTGCACGACATAGGGTGCAATCGCACCCCAATTCACTTGGATCGTATTCGTGCCTTGGCCCGATGAAATTGTGCCGCCCGTCACCGTCCAGTTAAAATTTACGCCCGAGGCAGCCAAGGCGCGGTATTGTTGAAGCGGTCCTTGTGGCGTATTGCAAAAGATATAGGTGCCTGTGATCGTGTCTTGGGTGAAGATCGTGGGCAGGTTGATGTTCACAACGGTCCTGAAGACCGGACTCCATTGGTTGCTCACATCCCGAACCCTGCACCCAAAGATGTGGTTGGCATCGGTCAGGGGCAATACATTGATGCGGCGAAACAAATTCTCTACGGCTTCATCATAGGTGCCATCGACTGCAAATACTGCGGTCGCATTGCCTGCACCGGGATCTGTGTCCCAGAAATATTCGCCTCGGGCGACATAGGTCTGCCTGCGAACTGTGCGGATCGAATCCTTGACGACGATGGCACTGAAAGCAGGACTCCATTGATTGGTCACATCTTTGACCCGCACGCTGAATGTCTGCGGGCCAAAGGCGGCAGGCATGGTAACGCCATTTTTCAAAAGTGCCTCCACGATTTCGTCGAGCGCCCCGTCGGTCGCCAATACCGAGATGCCATTGCCGTTGCCGGGGTCTGCATTCCAGAAATACTCAGCTTGGATCAACTTTGAATCTCTGGTGGTTGCGACGACATTGTGCCGATTGACCAAGGTGCGAAAGACATCGCTCCATTGATTGTCCACATCTTTGACGCGCACATTGAATATATGGTCGCCCACGGCAGGAATGGTGATCGTGTTCCTGAACAAGGCTTCCACGATTTCGTCGAGGGTGCCGTCGGTGGCCAACAGCGCTGTGCCGTTGCCCTGACCAGGATCGGTATTCCAAAAATATTCGGCTTGGATGATCTTGGTATTGCGAGTGGTGACCGTATTTACCCCTCGATAGACGACCATAGAAAAGGGCTGACTCCAATTGTTGGCGACATCTTTGGCGCGAACAATGAATTTATGAGCACCCGTCGGGCCGGGCAGCGTGAGTGTATTGCGATACAACTCTTCCCAGATTTCATTCAAACTGCCATCCACTGCAAGGAGCGACGTGCCATTCCCTTGGCCTGGATCAGTATCCCAGAAATATTCGGCTTGTACAACCGCAGTGGGACGCGTGCCTACCGTATTGGAGCCGCGCACGACGATGGTTTGAAAAATGGTGCTCCATTGGTTATCTGCATCCCGCGCACGCACGACAAAGTTGTGAGCGCCCACAGCTGCGGGGATCGTGATGCCATTCTGCAAAAGCCCCTCCACGATTTCCTCAAAAGCACCGTCGGTGGCTAGCAAAGATGTGCCATTGCCCTGTCCTGGATCGGTATCCCAATAATATTCAGCTTGTTTCACATAAGTGCTGCGCAAAGCTGCTTGCACCCCGCCCTGATAGACAATCGTGGTAAACAATGGACTCCATGCATTGACTGCGTCTTTGACCCGCACGTTGAAGCTATGGTTTCCCACGGTGCTTGGTACGGGAACGCCGTTGGTAAACAAGGCTTCGATCGCCTCATCCAGCAAGCCATCGACCACCAACATGGCCGTCGCTGCGCCAATGCCTGGATCGGTATCCCAGAAATATTCTGCTTGCGCGATCTGGATCGGGCGGGTCGTCGCCACATTGGCACGGGCCTGCACAATGGTTTTGAACGCCGTCGTCCAATTGTTGTCCACGTCCTTGACACGCACGTTGAAGACTTGCGCCCCTGTGCCGGTGGGCACTGGAATACCATTTGCAAACAAAGCTTCGATGGATTCGTCCAGTGCTCCGTCAAATGCCAGCATGGGCGTGCCATTCCCAGTCCCTGGATCTGTATTCCAAAAATACTCGGCTTGCGACACGCTCACGGCACGGTTGAAACCAGTGAGCGCCAAGCGCTGCACGAGCGTGCGGTAAGCGGGGCTCCAACTGCCATCGACATCCATCACCCGCACCCCAAAGGTATGCGGCCCCGTTGTGATCGGCAGGCTCAGGCCGTTTTGAAAAACGGATTCGACTATTTCATTCAAATTGCCATCGACGGCGACGAGCGGCAAGCCATTGCCCACACCTGGATCGGTATCCCAAAAATATTCTGCCTGCACGACCCTTGGATCACGTACACTCGCTGTCGCGGCGGTTGCAAACACGATGCGTCGCGCAACAGGGCTCCAGAGATTGCGGAAATCGCGCACACGCACGTTGAACACGTGCGCCCCAGGGCTAGCAGGCACCGTAACACCGTTGGCAAAAATGGCTTCCACCGCCTCGTTGAAGCCACCGTCAGTAGCGGTAAAAGCAATGCCATTGCCTTGTCCTGGATCAATATCCCAGAAATATTCACCCGCCAAGACAGCCTTGCCTAGCGTGGGATTGCAGACCGTGATGATCACTTTTACTGTGTCTTTGCCGATGCAGCCATTGCCGTCGGCGACCGTGAGGATGTAATCGGTCGTGCCCAAAGGATTGGCCGTCGGGTTGGCGATGGTGGTACTGCTGAGGTTGGTGGCTGGCGACCATGCATAAGTGCCACCGCCAGTGCCATTGAGTATGGTGCTGCTGCCCGCGCAAATCGTGATGTCCAAGCCAGCGTTTGCAGGTGGTGGCTGGTTTACGGTCACGAGCACTTGGTCGGTATTTTGGCAGCCATTGGCATTGGTGCCCGTCACGGTATAGGTCGTGGTCGATGTAGGCGTGGCGATTGGGCCAGCAATGTTGGCGTTGCTGAGGCCCGTGGTCGGTGACCATGTATATGTGCTCGCACCTGTCGCTGCGAGCGTCGTGGCGATGCCACGGCACACGGTCACATCTACACCTGCATTCACGCTTGGCAAAGGATTTACCGTGACAGTGACCACATCGCTGTTGGTGCAACCGCGTGCGTTGGCGCCGACCAAGGTATAGACCGTCGTGGTGCTCGGTGCTGCAAGTGGGTTGCGGATGGATGCATTTGAGAGGGAACCTGCGGGCGTCCAAGCATAACTTGCCAGACCAGTCGTGCCATTGAGGGTCGTGGAGAGGCCGAGACAAATAGTGGCATTTGCGCCAGCATCTACCGTGGGACCATTGTCGATCGTGACGATGACTTGGTCGGTCATCACGCAGCCGCTGGCGCTGGTCACTGTGACTGTATAGGTCGTCGTGACGCTTGGGTTGGCAGCTGTCGTTGCGGCATTGGGGGTGCTGAGACCCGTCGTGGGCGACCAGGCATAGGTCGCGCCACCGGTGGCACGTAGCGTGGCAGAAGTCCCGATGCAGATTGTGGTATCGTTGCCCGCAGTTGCAATCGGCAAGGGATTGACGGTCACGGCCACTTGGTCGGTATTTTGGCAGCCAAAGGTGTTGGTACCCGTGACGGTATAGGTCGTGGTGGATGTGGGATTGGCAACTGGATTGGCGATCGTGCTGTTGCTGAGGCCTGTTGTGGGCGACCAAACATAGCTATTGGCACCAGTCGCGACGAGCTGTGTATTGAAGCCCGTGCAAATCGCGACGTCCAGCCCTGCATTGACTGCAGGCAATGGGCGCACGATCACGGTATCGGTGATCGTGTCGCAATTTCCAAAGTAGCAGGTGATTGCTTGTAGGCGGTACAAAGACTGGCTCGCCGTCCACAAGACCGTGACCTGCCTTGTATTTTGCCCTGCCGTGATCAGCCCACCTGCGATATTCCAAGTAAAGCTATTGCCACTGATGCCTGTGGTATCCACAAGGTATTGACGGGTTGTGGTCGGCACGGCATTGCAAAATGAAAATGGCCCGACGATCGAGTCGGTCGGGAAGCCGCCGCCTTGCACGAAAATGGCTCTTGCAAATACGGGTCCCCAAGCATTGGCTGCGTCTTTGACACGCATGCTGAGCTTGTGTGGGCCACCTGTCATCCCTGTGGTCGGGATGCCTTTGAAGATCGATTCAACGACCTCGTTGAATCCGCCATCTGTTGCAGCGACGGGTACGCCATTTCCTTGACCAGGATCTGCATCCCAGAAATATTCGCCGTTGATCACCGTTGCTAGGCGCGTCGTGGTCGTATTCACATCGCGATAGACCGTGGTCTGGAAAATGGACGACCATTGGTTGTCCACGTCTTTGACCCGCACATTGAAGGTATGCGGGCCGGGAACGAAGGGAAATCCAAGGCCATCGGCCGCTAGCGCCTCTACGACCTCATTGAGGCTGCCATCCTCCGCGAGGAAGGAGTTTCCCAAACCTTGGCCGGGATCGTTGTCCCACCAAAATTCGCCTTGGATGATCTTGGCGGATCGCGTAACGCTGGTATTTGCACCGCGATAAATCACGGTGGAAAACAGATTGGACCAATTGCCATCGATGTCCTTGACCCTCACATTGAAGGTGTGGCCGCCGACTGCTGTCGGAAAACTGAGCGTATTGCCCAGCAATTCCTCCACCTCCTGATCCAAGTTGCCATCTAAGGCTAGTATTGTGGTTCCGTTGCCTTGACCAGGATCGATATCCCAGAAATACTCGGCTTGCATCACGCTGCTGCTTCTCGTGGCAATCGTGTTGACGCCACGATAGACTAGCGTCGCAAAGATACCTGACCAGTGATTGTGGGGATCCTTGACACGCACGTTGAAAGTATGCTCTCCTGGGGAAGCAGGAAAGGTAACTCCATTGGCGAGCAGGGCCTCCACGGCTTCATCGAGGTTGCCATCAAGGGCAAGTATCGTACTACCGTTGCCTTGGCCTGGATCGGCGTCCCAAAAATACTCGGCTTGCAAGATCTGCACCGTGCGCAAGACAGGCCCAAAAAGCGTCACTTCAAAGACGGTCGAGAAATTGGCACTCCACTGGTTTGTAGCCTCTTGGACGCGTACAGTGAACTTGTGTGGGCCGATGGCGGATGGCACGGTAGAGGATGCTGCCACGACTTCGATGGCTTCATCAAGGTTGCCATCGAGGGCGAGCATGGGCGTGCCATTTCCTTGCCCAGGATCGGCGTCCCAGAAATATTCAGCTTGGATCACTTGGATATTGCGCTGTCCGACGGTGTTTTGGTTGCGCTGGACCGTGGTTTTAAAGGCGGTGCTCCAAGTATTGTTGGCTTCGCGGATGCGTACATGGAAGATGTGAGGCCCCACAGCAGCGGGGAAGTTTGCATTGTTGAGTAGTATTCCTTCGATAGCTTCATCGAATGCACCATCGGCGGCAAAGACGGCGGTCCCGTTGCCGACCCCTGGGTCTGTATCCCAGAAGTATTCACCTTGGGTCACGTTGTGTACCGACGGTTGCGCCCAAAGGCACACCGCAGCCAACATTCCCAAAGCCAGAAGCCCGAATCTCTTGACCATGCAGACGATGAATGAATCTATCTATGAATTCCAAGACAACCGATGCAACAGCGCCGCACTTCAAGGCGAAGCCAATGCACAAACCAAAACCTTAACGGTCGAATGAATCCGCTTTGGCGTTGATGGTGCTGCTTTGCACCACTGTGCGTGGAGTCTTCACGAGATAGACACGGGCACCGCCAGTGTTGTTGGGCCAGAAGTTGTTGAAATTGTAGGAGCCACCTGTGACGCCCACATCGTTGCGCGACAGGTCGAGGTCGGTGTAATCCGTGCTTGGGCTGCCCAAGTTCACACACTCAGCAGCTGTGCAGACACCCGTAACGTCGTTGTTGTTTTGGGTTGCACTTGCAGCATTGCCTGTTTGGGAGACCGTCGTTGTAGCGGCATTGGTGAGGCCACCTATCCAATTGCGATAGACATTGTAGTCGAGGTTTACAAACGATGGCGCTGTCACAGTGCCAAATACCACGGCATAGTCTGCGCCATAGTTCGTGGCATTCTCGTCGTAAATGGAGTTGTTGCGAATCAAGAGGTTGGTGTTCGCATTGATGGTACCGATGGTCATCCCATGCACGATGCCCGCCGCATTTTTTTCCAAAGAGTTGTTCTCAATGTTGTTGCCCCCTGTACCCGCTTTGGTTGCGTTGATGTTGATGCCGCCATTTGTGAAGCGCACATGGTTGTTGGCGATGAAGAAATAATCTTGGTTATTGGTCCAGTTGATTCCACCGTTGCCGTAGCCACCCGCTGCGGTCGCAAATCTGTTGCCGACGATATAGAGGGTATCTTCGGCATAGCCGGTCACTGCACCTGTTGGGCTATTGACGGTGAGGGCACCATTGACCTGGTTGCCAGTAAATGTACAGGTACGCACGGTCACGTTGCCTGTGATGTCGCAGCCAGCGATGTGGGCGACATAGCCAAGGAAATCCAAGGAGATATTTCCGCTTTGTAGCGTACTTCCCAAGACATTGACTCTGGTCGGGTTGGCCAAAGTGCTCGCGGCGAAGGCAGAGATGCTACCCGAGGCATTGTTCATACCGATGATGTTGATCTCTTGGCCAGAGGTCACGTTGATGGTATAGTTGCCAAACACATAATAGATGCCGTCTGGGTCGTAGGACAAGATCGACAACGACTTGGCAGTGATCGTGACGTTTTCGTTGTAAGGCACGTTGCCAGCTTTGTTTTTCACAAAGATGCGGTCCCCTGACAAAGCCGCATTCACAGCAGCCTGAACGGTTGCATAGTTTGGCAGCACGCCGTTTTCTTCGACGATGAGGTCACCTGCAAAAACATTTGTCGCACAGGCCATAGCCATAGCGAGCACCAAAAATGTGTACTTCAATTTCATAACTTTCCCTTATGATTTATATTTACAAGCAAAGTAGAGCTGCAAAACAGCCGAGCGCGGCATGCCTCTCTATTTTCAAAATGAACGGTACTAAGTTGATCGAAAACCCTGATCCTACACCATCTTCGGATTCAGGTAAAACAATAATTCCGAAGGCAATTTAGAAATGATTCCTAGAAATCCAATTAAGCCTTACATGAATTTTCGGATCCATTTTGATAGCTAGTAGGTTACATAATTGTGTAGAGGCATGCAAGCAGCTGGAAATCAAAGACAAGAGTAGTCAATTTGTGCGTTCGGAGATCTAAATGGATACAAAAAAGGGCCGTTTCTTACGAGACGGCCCTTTCTTAAGTTTTGGAAGCCTCTAGGGCTTAACCTTTGATATCATCGACTTCTTCGTAATCCACATCCTTGACGGAGTCATCTACTGGCCCGCTGTCTTGGGCATTGCCAGCTTGCGCACCTTCTTGGGCGTTTTGGATATCTTGATAGATATTGGTCATTGCTGCATTGAGGCTTGCTGTTGCACTCTCGATGCCTGCAAAGTCCTTGGCTTGGTGCACGCGTTTCAGTTCGGTAAGTGCATCGTCGATCGGCTGACGCTTGTCTGCCGGCAACTTGTCTCCAAACTCGGCCATGGTTTTTTCCGTTTGGAAAATGAGAGAGTCAGCATGGTTGAGCTTTTCTGCCTCTTCCTTGCGTGCCTTGTCAGCAGCCTCATTGACCTTGGCTTCTTGGCGCATTTTCTCGATTTCGGCTTCGCTGAGACCTGTGCTGGCTTCGATTCGAATGCGTTGCTCCTTGCCGGTGCCTTTGTCACGGGCAGTCACACTCAAGATACCGTTGGCGTCAATGTCGAAGGTTACTTCGATTTTGGGTTCGCCACGGCGTGCTGGCGGAATGCCGTCCAAGTGAAACTTGCCAAGTGTGCGGTTGTCGCTGGCCATCGTGCGCTCGCCTTGCAAGATGTGGATCTCCACACTGGCTTGGTTGTCGGCAGCGGTAGAGAACTCCTCGCTCTTGCGTGCAGGGATGGTGGTGTTGGACTCGATGAGTTTGTGGCAAATGCCGCCTTGGATTTCGATGCCCAAGGAAAGCGGCGTCACGTCGAGCAAGAGGATGCCTTGCACGTCGCCAGAAAGCACGCCACCTTGAATTGCTGCGCCTACAGCGACGACTTCGTCGGGGTTCACGCTGCGGTTGGGCTCCTTGCCAAAGAAGTCTTTGACAATTTGCTGCACTTTGGGGATACGTGTAGAGCCACCCACCAAGATCACTTCATGGATGTCGATGAGGTTCAACTTGGCATCTGAAACGGCTTTTTTACAAGGCTCGATGGCACGGGTAAAGAGGCTGTCGCAGATCATCTCAAACTTGGCTCTCGTGAGTGTGAGGTCGAGATTTTTTGCGCCGTTGGCATCCATGTGGATGTAGGGCAAGCTGATCTGGGCTTGGGTGCCGTTGCTGAGCTCGATTTTGGCTGTCTCAGCTGCTTCCTTCAAGCGCTGCATGGTCTTGGGATCCATGCGCAAATCGACGCCGTCTGTCCTTTTGAACTCGTCGGCCATCCAGTCGATGATCTTTTGGTCGAAGTCGTCACCACCGAGGCGGGTATCGCCATTGGTGCTGAGCACTTCAAAGACACCATCGCCCAGCTCCAAGATGGAGATGTCAAATGTACCGCCACCGAGGTCGAAGACGGCGATCTTCATGCTTTTGTTTTGCTTGTCGAGGCCGTAGGCCAAGGCTGCAGCGGTAGGCTCATTGATGATACGCATCACTTTGAGGCCTGCGATCTCACCTGCTTCTTTGGTAGCATTGCGTTGCGCATCATTGAAGTAAGCGGGTACCGTGATCACGGCTTCGCTTACCTCGTGGCCGAGGTAGTCTTCGGCGCTTTTCTTAAGCTTCTGCAGCACCATGGCTGAGATTTCCTGCGGCGTATAGTTACGGTCGTCGATTTTCACGACAGCCATATCATTGTTGCCACGTGCGAGATCGTAAGGCACTTCTTTGGCGTCGGCACCGACTTCGGTAAAACGACGTCCCATAAAGCGTTTGATCGAGCGCACCGTATTGCGTGGATTTGCCAGCGCCTGACGCTTGGCTTGCTCGCCCACGATGCGTTCACCTTCTTTGGTAAATGCAACCACCGAAGGGGTGGTGCGCTTGCCTTCGGAGTTGATGATCACCGTTGGCTCATTTCCTTCCATGACTGCCACGACAGAGTTTGTCGTACCAAGGTCAATTCCTATGATTTTTCCCATTGCGTTTTTTGAGCTTTCTATTTCTCTTGTTTCAGATTCAAATGAGGGTTGTACTTTTATTCGACAGAGACATTGGTCGCCTCGATCTCTACAGCTTCTTTGGCGAGTGTCACACGCAGCACGCCAATGTCATATTTGGCTTTGATGCGATTCTGATCGATGTTTCCAGGGAGTGGAAATGTGCGTTCAAATTCGCCAAATCCACGCTCACGCTGGATATGTGTTGTGCTGGGGTCAACTGCACGGTTCCGGCTACCTTTGATGACCAGCGCATTGTCGCGAATTTGCACGTTGAAGTCGCTCTTTGAGCATCCTGGAAGATCCAATTCAAAAACCATTTCTTCCTTGGTTTCCCAGATATCAGTGGCAGGAATATAGGTCTTGCCACCATCCTTGCCACGCACAAGCTCGTCAAACATTTTGTTCACCTTCGATCCGATCTCTTTGAACTCGTTCTTGATCTCGGTGAAGAATTCTTTCTGCTGATTTTGCTGCTCTGCCATTCTATTCTTTCAGATTTTTCTCTCCTATTTCAAGGATGATGCCAGCTCGGTAGATGCGCCGAAATGGCCGAAAAAATCGCTTTCAAGCATGGATTTGCCGTGACAAGATGGCAGTCCCTGACAGCCGACCTGTCATTTCAGCCTCCACAGCCGGGTGGCCGACGCCCGCGTAAGCCCATCAGCCAGCGCGTGCAACTGCCAAGGAAGATGTAGTTGGAGGCGGTATTGATAGACCCAAAGACGCCTGCATTGTCACCGCTGATGTTGGAGAATTCTTGCTTGTCCATGAGCAAATTCAAACCGAAGCCAAAAGGGTTGTTGGCCACAAGGTAACTCGTAAGAAAAGAATCGACCGCTGTGATCTCCATCCAGGCGGTCTTGTCTAGGCTGTCTAGGCTGCGTGCCACGCGCAAGGTGTCTATGAAATCCACGGTATCGGGATAATTTGACAAGATCGAGTGCCAAACATTGGGCACGTTGCCACCGGGAATCTGATAACAACTTTCCCCTGCACCCACATTGGCATGACATCGCACAGGAGTCTTAAAAATCGATGTCGGCCCCCAACGTGCCGTATGTATCGTGCCCGCATCCTTATAGGAAGCGTAAATGCGCAGCTCAAAGCCCTTGCCAGTTCCTCGGTCGAAATAAACGGATTGATCCAATGAAAAATCGACCGTGGGAAAGGTATAAGTGCCTTGTTGCACGGAGAAAATCGGTTCCCCAGGCTCGGTGAGCACAGGTTGTGTAGGGATCTCGGTGTAGGATGTGATCAAAAAGTTGGGATCACCGGGCTTGGTGATGCGCAGGTCATAGCGCTTGCCTGCTTGCAATGCTTGGGCGCCGGCTGTCTCGAAACGGTAAGCACCCGTAGTCGCCGCAAACAAGCCCGGTACGCTGTCTATGATTTCCACAAGCCGCGAAGTCCACACCAAAGTATCGGCATTCAGCGTCACTTCCAGGCCACGGGCAGTGAGATCCGTTTGTGCTGCATAGGCATAGGCATCGCCTTGAAATTGAAAGACTTTGGTCACAGTGACATATTGCACTGGTGCTTGCGGATTGAGGATGCCATAGACGATGTAAAGCTCCCGCTCAGGTGCATAGACCTCTACGTCTGGCGTACAAGATGCCAGCAACAGCAAGAACAATACGATATGAAAGCAAGCTAGCCGATGCATGACGACCACGTTTGATCGAAGTTAAGCAAAATTTTGAAGATGTTGCATAGCTCGTGACCAACAACAAACTGCTGCCATCGAGCATAAGCGGCATCAAATCAGAATTTCTCAGGTGAGGGTTGCAATTGCTTGCGAATGTAGCCCACAAACATTTGAGTGCTCAAGACCGTGGGAAATATGAACGTGGAACTTTGCAACCCAGAGGCGGCAGCGGACCAACGAGACTTCTCCCTTCGCACTTTGGCATTAACTTTCAGTGGTATTCCGCAGGAATTTTTGCGGGGATGCACCCACAGAATGTCCTAGATTACCACTCACACCCTACGGGCAATGGCCTCCCGTTGAGCTTGAGCAGTGCTTCACTGCACTCGCGCATGATTGCATATTTGCGATCAAGGGAGTAGGATCCAAAGACACCGACCGCTTCGATATTGCCCGTGAGATTGGTATATTCAGGCTTGACACCATTGATATCTGTCACTGCAGGATCATTGACCGTCATGTAATTGCCTAGAAACTCATCTACAGCAGTCACTTCAAACCAAAGACTCTTTGGAAGATTGCCAGCCAAGCTTGGCAATGGCACGCATGAATCGGTCGTCTCATAGGTATAAAGGATCAGCGGCTCGTCGGGCATGCTGATTACGAAATCACGCAACAGCTCTTTTTCTTGAAACTGGCGGCAAACGGAACCCGAACCCTCATTGCAACCACTGTTTTCGCTGATGAGATTGGTGGGTCCCCACTGCAAGGACTTCGCGACATTATTGGCTTGGAAATTTAGCCCGACACGAATTTCATATTTGACTCCAGCACTGGATGCCTTTTTCCAAATGAGGTTGAGCTTGCGATCCAAGAACAGTTTAGGAAGGCAGAGCGAGTTACCTGCACCTGCAAGCGTTTGCAGCTCGCCTCTGATCCTGGGTGCCTCAGGCAGGATGGTCTTGGCCGTGACAAAATCAGCAGCATCGGGCTTGCTCACCTCCAAGGTGTATTCCTTGTTGGGCACCAAGGTGTCGTGCCCAACGCCAACGCCGCTGGTAATGAACTTATATACTGTGTGGGTTGGCAAAAATGCACCTGCGTCCTTGGGGAAATTTGGCACTTCCACCCCCGTCCAAGTCTTGCCATTGCCCTTGAGCTTCACCTGCAATCCCGAAACAGAAACGTCTGTCGTCGCAGCATAGGCGATCGCATCACCCTTGTATTGAAAAGCCTTCGCAACGCGCACATACTGAACGGTATCTTCCAGATTAAGTACACAATACACAGACCGAATTTCCTTCTCAGGTGCATAGACCTCGAAATCCGTCTTGCACCCCCAGGTGAGGAGTGTGGCGACTGCGAGCAAGACGATCAAATACTGTTTACGCATACGAGGTACTTTGGAAAGGCAAATGTACGCCAGTTTTGAGGAAGCCAAAGAGAATGTTTCCACTGCGATGACACAGTTTGTGGGCAATTGTATCGCGGGGGCGACAGTTTTGCAGGGAATTGTAGAGGTTCCTTGGCGATGTATTTCCGAAATTCGGCCGAATGTCAGTTCAAAGGTCGCACATCAAAGCTGACTGACACGCAAAGCCAACACCTTATATATGTGTGCCTGCGCACCGGCGAGGAAGTCCATTTCAGCCGAGATAGGCTGGATTTCCAACAATTTGCCTGCCCTTCCTTATATATGTGCCTACAATGCAACTTGCCATTATAAACCCCGAAAAGCCTCACCTACCACTACCCAACAAAAAAATCCCATCTCATTCCAGAAAAGACTTGACTTACTAAATATGATTGCCTATCTTTATATCGTCATTATGATTTGAGGCTGACACTCTGAAGGAAGCCGCTGTTGAGAACCCGCTATATTTTTAACTGTTTCCAATTAGGAATTAATGCCCGATGGTTATGCCCCAAATCATACGCCCCCCTTATCAATGCTAACGATGGCAATCGTAGGTGCTTTGATGTTTCTCAGCCTATAAAAAGGCCGCGATCATCGACATTTTGCGACTTTATGCTTCTTACGCGGTACCAAGTGGTCTGAAAAGCCCCCTTCCTGAGCCGAGATGGCATTTTTGAGACTTAGTTTCAAGAGGACATCACGGTGAACAACATGGCGCTACAAGCCGAGATTTGTTATTCGCAGTACCTACACCTTCACGACTGATTTGGTAGAATGCGAGACCAGCGAAGAATTTGTGAGCTTCACAGATATTGCTGCGCCTGGCATGGTAGCCATTTGTCTTGCTAATAATGCTGCCCTTTCTGTCACCGAGACCTCGGCTGCCTTGGACGCAGCTGCCATAGGCAGCTTCATCAATATCCTCTCCCCCATCGATGCATTGGCCTTTGCGAATGAGATGAAGGCGCGACGCAAGTTGGAGTAGGCAACAGTGCTTCATTGGGGCCGATAGGGCATCTATTTGGGACGGATAAGGCAGATGGTGCCTGCCGATGGCTATCCCCCTCGTCGGTCAGCCCATGTGAGAAGTAGCTTTGTAATGTAACAGAGGCGCAAGTGAGCGCGTAACTGCCAGGACACGTTCACTGGCGAAAGCAAGTGAGTCGCCAATTTTTCCAGCAGAGCCGATCTTTTTACTCATATTTGCGCTTTCACGACACAATTGAAATCGCATGTCCACTGAAACATCGTCTGCCAAAGAGGAAAAGAAACGCAAGAAGGTGACCACTGCTCGCCTCACGGAAATGAAATCCCGTGGCGAAAAGATCTCGATGCTCACCGCCTATGACTTTTCATTTGCCACCATCTTGGACAAAGCTGGTGTGGATGTATTGCTCGTGGGCGATAGCGCGAGCAATGTGATCCATGGGCACGAAACCACGGTACCGATCACGCTCAACCAAATGATCGACCACGCTGCTGCCGTCGTGCGCGGTGTCGAGCGCGCTTTGGTTGTGGTCGATATGCCTTTTGGCACCTACCAAGGCAATAGCAAGGTGGCTCTGCAAAGCGCCATCAGGATCATGAAGGAATCTGGCGGCCATAGCGTGAAGCTGGAAGGCGGTGAATTCATCATGGATTCTGTAAAACGGATCATCTCCGCGGGCATCCCGGTGATGGGCCATTTGGGCCTTACGCCGCAGTCGATCTATAAATTTGGTTCCTACGCAGTGCGCGCCACCCACGACGATGAAGCCGAACAATTGGTGCAAGACGCCCTCAAGCTGCAAGAGGCTGGCATCTTTGCACTCATTTTGGAAAAAATCCCTGCCGAGCTCGCCGAGCGCGTTGCCAAACTGCTCACGATCCCCGTGATCGGCATCGGCGCAGGTCCTGGCGTCGATGGCCAAGTGCTGGTCACCCACGACATGCTCGGGATCAACCATGAGTTTTCGCCACGTTTCCTGCGGCGCTATGCCCAATTGTATGACGTGATGAAGGGCGCATTTGAAAACTACATCCTCGATGTGAAGTCTGGCGCATTTCCTACCGAAGACGAGAGTTACTAAGTTTTAAGCATGGGACGTGTAGCGGGGAGGAATTAGTGATTAGGAGTGAGGAATTAGAAGTTAGGAATTAAGTTTTGAGGTAGGAGGTAGCAGGGAGTAGGTAGGAGGTAAGAGTTATGGGTTCAGAGTTCACGTGGTTGGCTTTGTGATTCTATACGGTTGTTCCCCTCAGCAGCGTGCTTGACTTTGCGCTTCTTTGCGTCTTTGCGGTTCAATCCTTAGCAGCGTGCTTGGCTTTGGGCTTCTTTGAGTCCCTACGACCATGAACCCTCACAACCCTAGTAAATCCTATCCCTAGACATCCCCGCTAGATCCACCTGCGACGCCGTGCCAGTGCTTGGGATTTGCTGCGTTTAGTTGGGCAGCACGCACGGTAATTTTCATTTCCCCTCAGCCAGCACCACATGTCCCCCGAATTCACCTCCAAAAGCACCGAAGACAATAGCCGCATCAACCGTGAAGCGCGCCTCATCAAGGATGGCGTCGCCTATCGCCTGGACATCGATGACGTGGATCCATCTCGTTTTTCAGGTGGCACGACTTCTTGCTGGTTTCAGTATGAAGTCATCGGCATCGCCAAGGCACAATTGCATGGACCACTCACAAGGTCCGAGGTGCTCCAACTTGTCGTGGAGACCTTGCAATGTAGGATCGAAACCCTAGAGGACACCTTGGAATGGATTGCGCAGTACATGGCCTTGCACGACGGCTGCTCGATACAGGAAACGCATATCTGGCCCAGGGAATTCTAAAGATGTTGCGCTAATACGGGTACCAATCTCCATGATCCACACAGACTGGGTGGGGAAATGCGCGACGAGAATGGTCCGGATTTGTACCGAGCCAAATACTACCCCACCATCCGCTTGATAACAGCGCAAAAGCAACGCTGCACGTCTATTTTGGGGTTCTCAGGACTGATCGCGCTGGCTCAGTGCGCCCTTGGAGATGACCCCTTGGAAGATGGTGATCGCCTTGCCGCGTAGCTCGACACGGCCGGCACGCAGGCGCACCTTGACCACACCGCCACGTGCCGAGGCTTGGTAACCGACCAGGGCAGTGCGGTCAAGCTTCTCGCTCCAATAGGGCGCGAGGGCACAATGGGCAGCCCCTGTCACGGGGTCTTCATCGATCCCGATCAAGGGCGCAAAGAACCGTGAGACAAAATGGTAGGGCGCCTCAGGATCATCCGCAAGGGCCGTGACAATATAGCCCTCTTGGCCAAGGGCTTTCAAGGCTTCAAAATCAGGCTGCAAGGCACGCACAGCGGTCTCATTCTCCAATTCAATGAGTGTATTCTGGCGGGTGACCCCGCTCCAGATAATTTTGGCGCCGATGGCCTTCTGCAGTTCCTTGCTCGTTTTCTCAGCCGTCGGGGCGTCCAAGGGCAAATCCAGCGCAATCCACGCCTCGTCCTTGCGGGCTTTGAGAATGCCACTCTTGGTTGAGAAACGTATTTCCTCGTCGGGCATCATCAAGCCGGTCTCCCATATAATGTGTGCCGTGGCCAGCGTTGCATGTCCACAGAGATCGACCTCGGCAGTCGGCGTAAACCAGCGCAACTGATACGCGTCACCCTTGCGCATGAAATAAGCCGTCTCACTCAGGTTCATCTCAGCAGCAAATGCCTGCAACCAAGCATCGGGCTGAGGCCCCATCAAAAACACGACCGCCGCAGGATTCCCTTTGAATGGTTGATCTGCAAACGCATCGACTTGATAAACTGGAAACAAATGATCCGATCCTACTTTCATGGGCGCAATTTAGGAGTCTTACGGCGATGCCAATAGGAAAAAAGAATGACACAACCATCGGGGAATTGCCTCGTCAGCTTCCCAAAGAATTGCAGAATTTGAAATGCCAGTAAGTTTTTTCTGGGGGGCACTACCTGATTCGGTGACGAGTTGCTAATATTGCTTTGCTAAACTGCTCTGAATGGGATGACGGAGATCAAGATCAAATGTCCACAATGCCAATGGGAACCTGATGGGAAGCCTTATTGGGAATGCCACTGCGGCCATGTCTGGAATACATTTCAGACGGCAGGTCGGTGCCCGATCTGTACATTCCAGCACAATTACACCCAATGCATCGACTATGCTGGCGGATGCACAGGTTTCTCCCTGAATCTCGATTGGTACGATGGATTGGATGAGGCCGTCGAGCGGCTCGTCGAGACCACTAAGCCACACGCAGAGCGGTAAGCACTATAAAGTTACTGTGATTGGGTATTTTTGAATTCGCTCTGAAATCCCTATCTTCATACCCTGTTTCATTTGAAAACGAATTGATGTCTAAAAGACGCATCGGCGACCTCCTGGGGGTGCATTTGTTTGCGCTTGGCATGCTATTGGTTTTCTTTTCCCCTGCTACTGCTTTTGCACAATTGATCCGCGATGGATCGTTTGAGATTGCTCCCACAGCCCAAGTTGCCGGCAATGCGGGATGGACCATCTGCAAGGGAGAGCCTGATCTCCAAGTGCTCGATGGTTTTGGTGGGGGCATTTATGGCGTGCATACGCCTGCGGCGAATGGGCAACGCTATCTGGGCCTGCTCGACACCGATTTTGCACTACAAGAGGCCGTAGGCCAATCGGTTGCCATTGAAGCGGGAACCTATTTTTTTGGGCATGTGGCCCTTTATAGGTCCACTGCGCACCAAAACTGGAATGGCACCGGGCAATTGCAGCTCTGGGGTGGCCAAGCTTGCAGCGACCACAGGGAACTGTTGTGGAGCTCTGGCTCGATAGACAATGTCGATGCTTGGCAGTATTACCCGATCGAATTCCACGCAACGAGCAACCATGCTTGGCTGTCGCTCGTCGTCGTGCTCGATGCTGGCTCTGGGCAGATGACCTATCTGGCCATGGACGATTTCTTCCTTGACAATTCGATTTTGGGCCTGCAATTTCTCAGCCTTGGGGCCAAGCCACTAGCCAATACCGTCGCCCTCAACTGGGAAACCTCACCGCTCACCGATGCCACCACATTTGCAGTGCAATGGAGTGCAGATGGACAGATATTTGCCGAGGTCGCCCGGGTGCTAGGGTTCTCAGGCCAATCACAATTTGACTTCAACCATACGCCTCAGCCATCGGGTCGTCAATATTACCGCATCCAAGCCCTGGACCGCAGCGGCGCCACGACGATGAGCGAGATCGTCACGACCACCCTTGCAGCGCATGCAGACCTCCAAGTCTATCCCAATCCAGCACAAGACCACTTTACCCTATCGCTCGGCGCAGATTTCCCCGAATTGCAAACCGTCCGTCTCTATGACATACAAGGGCGTTTGGTGTTACAATTTATTTGCAGTGGCCTCAACACAACGTTTGCCCTACCCAGCAATCTCCCCAATGGAAGCTACCACCTCGCCGTGCAAATAAAAGGCAACATGCTGTCTCACCGCCTGATCATCGCAAGATAAGCACGAAACGAAGCGAAAAACGAAGCGAAAAACGAAGCGGGAGCCTCCCGCTCCCAAATCAGAAACAACCGTGAGCCACCGGCTAACGAAAAAAAAGCCTTCCAAGCCACAAGAAAGCCCACGCCCAATCCCATTAACGAACCCACAAACG
>JANORP010000440.1:0-19355 GCA_031415375.1 Bacteroidota bacterium
GTTGCGTTATATTTGAGAAGCTTTTAGTAAGCTTTGGTCTATTAGTAATGCTTCATTTCGTATGTCACCAGCCTATAAATTTGTAATGTTGATCGATGAAGATGAGATTGATAACATTATCAATCAGAAGATCATCGAGTCCAACAATTTCTCCGAGAGGGTGTTGGTATTTCAGACGGGTACAGATGCGCTGGATTTTCTCCGAGCAAATGTGAAGGTAGCTGAGAATCTACCCGATTTGATCTTTCTGGACATCAATATGCCCATCATGGACGGCTTCCAATTTCTGGAAGAGTTTGAAAAATTGGACAGTCCTATCCTCGACAAGAGCAAGATCATCATGCTCTCCTCTTCAATCAGTCCAAGGGACATTGATCGTGCCGCTAGCAACCGGTTTGTGAAGAAATATCTGAACAAACCATTGAACTCACGGTACCTCCAAGCCATCACCATTTAATGTAAGGAAATTGCTTCAAGTAATAAAAAAGGGACCCTCTGGGTCCCTTTTTATTGAGCTGTCTTACTAAATACTTTTCCAATCCTACATTCCCCAAAGCGATGCGATCATTGACGATTGCTCAGGCGTCATTTTCAAACAGAGTTTGCCGCATATTTCATCGATATGGGAACCACAAGTACACCTGGAAAGCCAAGATATGCACGTTTGGTTGAGGATGAGGGCATAACGTGAAACGGGCTTCGCGGCTGATGCTGCGAAGCCCGTTTTCGACCGTTGAAGGCCACTATCAAGGGACTTCTAGGAATTCAATGCATCGTTGCCGTTGCTCTTGTTGTTGCTGCCATTGCCGTGAAGGAATGCCAGGCTCAAATCCAAATATGGCAAGAATGCTTTGATGCCTGAGTTGCATTCGTGGTACTCTTCCAATAACTTTTTGGTTTGACCGACCTTTTTGGCCGACTTGCCGCTGAGGCGGTTGGAAAGAATCTTGAGAAACAGCCGACCGTTTGCATACTCAGAGAAGTTGGACTTCTTGAACTGACGCTGCAAACTCAAAATCAATTGATTGGCGAGATCGACTTCATCTTGGAGTACATAGGTCAGCGCAAGAAAGAGCTTGACCTCGGCATCCATGTGGGGAAACTTGCGCAGATTCACCTTGTTGCGCATCCGATAGAGGATACGCGATGCATTTTCATAATTTTTGGAGTAATAGGCCACATAAGCCTGAAACATCGAATAGTTGACGTAGGTGACCGTGCGGTCTGGATCGATATCGACCTTGCGGATATACTGCTTGTAATCCTGGAGCATCTCGTCAAGGGTATCTTCGGCGAGGTGACGCTCCAATTTGAAAAACAGGATTTGGGAGCACTCCATCCCAAAATTGAAATCGGTGAGCAGCTCCTCGATCTTGTAATCCAGCAATTCGAAGTAAATCTTCTCGCGTTCCCTAGATTTTTGGTTGTGATAATAGAGGAAACGCAGAAAGTCAAAGATCAGGTTGATGTTTTTGAAAAGGATGTCTTCTTTGCCGTTTTCCAAAATGGTGAAGCAGCGCTCGAAGACCTCTTCCTGAGGATCCATGATATCTAGCACACGCTCTGGCAAATCCAAAAACTGCCTGGAATACAGGTGAATGATGGATTTACAGATGTAGATGCGCTGCGAGTCATAGAGATTGTTGAGATTGTTTACACTCTCAATGATCTTAATCATCTCGTTGAAGTCGCTCTTGCGGCGTCCAAGGTAGAAGCGCTCGTAGGCCCTGAAAAAGCCCATGACAGCATTGATGGCCTTTTCGGTCGTGAGATAAAAGGCGACAGCTTGATTGAAAAGCTTGTCATACTCGATGCGGTTCTCGTCATCGTGATTGTGCAGCATCTTCAATGCACGGTACACAACCATGAGCACGAGCGGGTTGTCGATCTCGATCATCGTCTTTTCAAGACGCTTGAGGGTGGTGACCGAAATCTCGCGTGGGCTATTGAAGATCAAATCATAAACCTTGAAGACCTTGTGGATTGCCTCCATCTTGGGATCCCCAAGACGATTGAGCAAGAAACTCTCGACCTTTTGGTTGAGCCTCGACTTCAAAACATAAAAGGCCGAAGCAGAGATGTCTTGTTTTTCAAGGAAGTCCTCGACAGGATTGTCACTGTCGCGAATCGTCTTCAAAAACAGCGCACTCTTCTCAGCCTTGTTGGATGTGAGATTTTGATAGATGTCGTCAAACTCCTCTTCTGAGAGCTGTTTGATTATTTTATAGAGCGGATCCAAATTTTCTGAGGTAGCCATAATGAAGACTTCACCGATAAGAATAGTTGTCGGCCTCTATATTAGCCAAATTCATGCAAACATTCTATAGGCGTCAATAGCATTTTGTGCCTCGCCATCTGAAACACAGGACTTTCCATTTCCAGATGTAAGAATATGCCTTTTTTTGTTTTGCGAACGCACCAATCCATGCGCCATCTTTACATCGAAGCATTTATAAAGTTTAGTTGGTTTGTTAGTTTAGTAAGTTGGTTGGCCTGTTCTACTCAAGGACAGGCTTTTTTTTGTGCACAAATTATGCGAAATGTTTCTTGGATTCCTCCCAAATGAGATCCATTTCTGCCAATGACATTTCCTTGAGATTGCCGCCTGCAGCACTCACCTTGGCCTCCAAGTATTCAAACCGATTCCTGAATTTGCGATTGGTGCTCTCCAAGGCATCTTCTGGATTGATTTTCAAGAATCTAGCATAGTTTACCAGGGAAAACAAAAGGTCACCAAACTCTTTTTCGGTGCGCTCATGGTTATTGCCATCGACCGCGTGTAGCTGGGCCTCGACCTTCAGTTCCTCTAGCTCCTCTTGTACTTTGAGCCATACTTGCTCGGGATTTTCCCAATCAAAGCCCACTGAGGCGACTTTTTCCTGCATGCGTTGCGCCTTGATCAATGCAGGCATCCCTTGTGGGACGCCACTGAGGACAGATTTTTTCACCTGATCCTTCTTTTCGAGCATTTTGATTTGCTCCCAATTGGCATTGACATCGGCAGCCGTCTCAGCCTTCATGTCACCGTAGATATGTGGATGCCGGCGGATGAGTTTCTCGGTGAGGCTATTGATCATATCCGTGGTGGAGAAGTGCCCTTGCTCCTCCCCGATACGCGAATAAAAAAGCACGTGCAGTAAGATATCACCCAGTTCTGTCTTGAGTTCACTCCAATCATCCTGCAAAATGGTCTCGCTCAGCTCATAGACCTCCTCGATGGTGAGGTGGCGCAAAGATTCTTTTGTTTGGACGCGGTCCCATGGACATTTCTCACGAAGTTCATGGACAGTGTGTACCAAGCGTTCAAAAGCGGGAATAAGCTGCTCATTCATAGCTGCGAAATTAGCCCAATTCAGGTAAAATCACAAGCTGCGGAGATTTGACCTTTTCTTTGCCGAGGTAGTACGAGGAATTTCTGCTAATTTTGCGCCCGTGATAACGCTTGAAAACATTGGTTTTGAATATAGCGGGCGCTGGCTCTTTCGCGACACGACGTTGCAGATCAAGCCAGGCGACCGCATCGGTTTGGTGGGCCGCAACGGCACCGGGAAGACGACCTTGCTCAAACTGCTCACTGGGCAGGTTTCGCCCGTAGAGGGCAAGCTGAGCATGGCCAAAGGGCTGAAAATCGGCTATTTGGAGCAGGAGATGCAGAGTGCGCATGCTGGGATGTCGGTCTTTGAGGTCGCCTTGCAGGCATTTGGGCAGCAATTGCAACTGCGTCATGAAATCGACGCCTTGCTCGCAGACCCGGCGCTCAACTACGATGAGCGGCTCATCCATGACTTGTCTGACAAGCAGCATGAGCTCGAGGTGCTAGATGGTTACAACATCGACGCTAAAATCGCCGCAATCTTGGCCGGCCTTGGATTTGACGAAGAAGCCCAATCGCGGCCGCTAGAGACCTTTTCAGGTGGGTGGCGGATGCGCGTGATGCTCGCCCAACTCCTACTCATGGAGCCTGATTTGCTGCTCCTAGATGAGCCTACCAACCACTTGGACCTACCCTCCATCCTCTGGCTGGAAGAATATCTACGTGACTTCAAAGGTGCATTCGTGATTGTGTCTCACGACCGCGAGTTCCTAGATCGCCTCATCACTTCGGTTGTTGAGGTCTCATTGAGCCGCTTTGTGAGGTACAAAGGCAATTATTCCTTTTACCTCAAGGAAAAAGTGGTGCTGCAAGTGCAGCACCAGCGCGAGTTTGAAAACCAGCAAAAGTCGATCAAGGACACCGAGCGCTTCATCGACCGCTTCCGCGCCAAATCGACCAAGGCCAAGCAGGTACAAAGCAAGGTCAAGCTGCTCGACAAAATAGATCGCATAGAGGCCCCTGAAAGTGAGGGCGGCCCAATCAATTTTCGATTCAAGCCCGAGGTCCAGCCAGGCAGAAACATCCTGGACCTCAAGGTGCAGCGCAAAGCCTATGACGAGCGGGTGATCATACGCGACTCTGAGCTGCATATATACCGTGGCGACAAAATCGCCCTGATCGGCGCCAACGGCATCGGTAAATCGACCATTTTGAGGGTCATCGCCGACTTGGAGCCTTTTGATGGTGAGAACACGCTCGGACACAACGTGAAACCAAGCTTCTTTGCCCAGCATCAACTGGAGGCCCTCACCGCCGACAATGATATATTGGGGGAGATGAGCAAGTTTGTCTTTCAAAAAGGCGAAGCTTACGTTCGCGGCATCTTGGGTGGATTTCTATTCACGGGCGACGACGTATTCAAAAAGATCAAGGTGCTCAGCGGTGGAGAGAAATCACGCGTTGCGCTTGCCAAGACTTTGCTCTCAGAGGCCAATTTCCTCATGCTCGATGAGCCGACCAACCACTTGGATATCCAAAGCATCCAAATCCTGTCGGGAGCACTCCAAAAATACGAAGGAACATACGTAGTGGTCTCCCACGACCGCTTTTTCCTGCGTGAAGTCGCTAATAAGATCTGGTTTATCGAGGATGGCCTGATCAGGGAATTCCCCGGCACCTATGACGAATACAACTACCACCTGAACCTCCAAAAGGAAAAGGCAAAGTTGGATAAACAAGCGGCTGCCACCGTTGTAAAACAGCAGCCCAAGCCAGTCGCCCAAGCTGCACAGAAGCCAGACTATCAAGCTGATCGAGAACGTAAAAAACGCGAGAATAAGCTGAAAGGCGACTTGGAAAAGGTCGAGGCGCAAATCATGACTTTGGAAGAGAAGCGCAACGCGTTGGTAGCACAGATGGCAGACCCTGCCATGGCAACCCAATATGATAAGTTGGTGAGCCTCCAAAAGGAAGTCGCGCAGATCGATCGTGACCTGGCACCTGCACACAAGCACTGGGAGCAGGTGCTGGAAGGCATTGAGCAGCTCAAATTTGAAAACTAGGCGCATTCCTGTCGCCCGCTTGCTGATGGCGGCCTTGCTCTGGCAGGCCTGCCCGCCTGCGGGCACGGTAACGGATGGTGCACGCAAGCAGACAGATTCACTAGCGCTCACCAAGACCTTGGTCTATCAGGACTGGGTCTATGAACCCTTCGTCAGGACTGTCCAATTCTTTCGTGGCGACAATCCCCTGAGCTACCCGATCATCTATCTCGGCGAGGAAACCAAGCTGCGGTTGGAGTTTGATGTCTTGCAGACCCTGGATATGCAGCCAGAAGACTACTGGATCGACGTCGTGAGCTGCGACCATGATTGGACACCCAGCGGGTTGCTGCCTTTGGAATATTTGGAAGGATTCAGCACGGATCGCATGTATTTCAATCGCCAGAGTCAAAACACGCTGATTCCTTATGTGCATTACAGCTACCTGTTTCCAGCCGATGGATCGGCCTTCAAGCGCTCGGGCAACTATTTGGTGAGAGTTTATCGCACAGGTGACGAGTCAGATCTGATCTTGACCCGGCGGCTAGTGGTGACTGACCACAAAGTGACGGTCGAACCCATGATCGGCCAGAGTCGCTTGGCGAGCGATCGACGGCGCATGCAGCGGGTAGATTTCAGCATCTATATGAATACCCAGTTTCCAGGAATCTTTGACCCGAGAAATGACCTTAAAGTCTATGTTTTGCAAAATTTTAGGTGGGACAATGCCGTCGGTGGCCTGCAACCGATGTTTACAACGCCAGAAAAACTAGACTACCAATTTGACGCCGCCAACAATTTTGAAGGCGGCAATGAATACCGCATGCTGGACATCAGAAGCACAAGGTTTCGTACCCAAAACGTGCAATCGATCGTGAATGAAGACACCATCATTCGCTATGCGCTCATGACCGATGCGCCACGCTTGCGCAACAGCTCCACCAATCGACAAGACCTCAATGGCAACTATCTCATTGAGGTACAGGAGTATCCCAATGCAAGCTTTGAATCTGACTATGTCATGGTGCGGTTTGGGCTCAATTGGGCCGAGCCGATCAAGGACGGCGATGTCTATCTCTTGGGCAAATACAACGATTGGCGGATGGAACCCGACAATCAGTTGTCCTACAATGCTGCTGCTTCCAGATATGAATGCGAATTGCTGCTCAAGCAGGGCGTGTATGACTATGCCTACGCATTCAGGCAGCGTTCAACGGGCAAATTGGACGACGCCAAATTTGAGGGTTCGCATGCCGAGACTGAAAATTATTATACGATCCTAGTGTATTACAAACCCATCGGTGCACGTGGCGCAGAGCTCGTGGGCCTGACCCACGTCAATTTCTACGATCGCTAGTCAGGGATCGGCAATCACGCCTGTCATCGACCGGAACCTTCAAAACAGGCTGAGTTGCGCCAAATTTTGAACCGGCGCTTCCACCTTTTCCACTTTTGATTTCTCTGCTACAATTGGCTCAGGCACACGTAGTTGCATCTCCATTTCTGAGGAAAGAAAGGTGACAAGCTCCTCGTAGGAGCCTTCAAAGTACTTTTCCATGAAGTCGCGGAAAAATATGCGACTGTAGGCGCGCTTGGAGATCGTGGGATAGTACTCAAACGTCTTGCTGTAGGCAGTGTGCCGTGCAAATCCCTTCTTCTCCAAGATGCGCAAGATCGTGGAGACCGTGCTTTGATTGGGCCTCGGCTCAGGGTGGGCAGCAATGATATCCTTCAAAAAAGCCTTGTTGAGCTTCCAAAGCACAAGCATCATTTCCTCCTCGACACGCGTGAGTTTTTTCATTTCCTCGATGACATTAATTCCAAAGCGAAAGTTCGGTGATTGAATTGTTACAAGCAAGGTTTGCAAAACACAATTAAGCACTGGTTCTGAAAATCAAAACCTTAATTATCCACCCAGGTTCTAATCTTATCAATCATGCAACAATTTACACAACCAATGATTCATTTCATAGATGAATATCTAATTTAAAAAACCACGTTTTAATTTTTAAAATACATGCGATACACCTCCTCCCCGACTCCCCTCCTGACTCCTCTCTCCCACTCCCCTATCCCAAAGTTTCCCACTGATCTACAGTGACTTGCAAAAGGGTTGGTACGATTGTTGAATTGAAGATGCGCGGCACGTTACCAAGCCGTATTTTGCAAATATGCTGCATAAGATTCTCGTGTTGTGCTGGGTTATGAGCCTGCGATTGGCTTTGATTGCCCAATTTCCTGGACAGGTGGCTCCACCGAATGACTGGTGCGCCAAAGCGATCACGCTTGCGGCAGGTGACCGCCTGAGCGGCCATAGTAATGTGGAAGCCACTCCCAGCCTCGACTTTGAACGTCCCGCCACCGTCGAGACCACATGCATCCAAACCATTGAAAACGATGTCTGGTTCAAATTCAAGGCCCAGCCAGGCGTGGAAATGTATGAGGTGCAGATCACCGCAGGCTTTTGTACGACACCAGCGGGCTTGCAAGCATTGCTCATCAAAGCCGATGGCTGTAGCGCCGCACAGTTTGTCTATCGTGGCTGCTCCAACAAGATCAACACCGATACCATCAAGCTTTTCCTAGACGACCCGGCGCCCGAACAGAACTATTTTGTATGGATCGACGGCTATGATGGGACTGCCTGTGAATTTGAGATTGCCTTGGTGCCGCGCAAGGTGAAACAACCAGCCGACTACCGTTTTTTGCGATTTGACTATGCGACACCAGCCGCGATACCTGAGGAGCGCCGCGACCTTGCGGTGACCTTCGACAACAATGCTGCTACCCTCACTTGGTCAGCCGATCAGCGAGAGGGCAATGCCATGTTCATCATCGAATTGCTCCCAGACCTGCTCGACGTTCAAGCGGCTTCCCATTATGCAAGGGTGGTTGGATTTGTAGAGGCGCGCACCCTCGTGGGGCAAGGCGCAGCCCAATACACGTTTACCGACTATGTGACGCCCTATAGCACCGGCAAAACCTATCGCTACAGGATCATCTTGGTCGATGAATCTGGGCAGCGCACCGTTTCGCAAACGATGATGGCCAAAGCAAAATTGGTGGAGGGTTATGAAGTGCGAGAAGTGAAAGCAGCGACCGAGGCTGGAAAGTATGCGGTCCACTACATCAACCGCAAAAAAGGTCAACGTTTTGATGTCTCGGTCGAGGACGGCACAGGCAAAGTGATCAAACAAATGGTGCTCGACAAGGAGCCGGCACGCGATGGTGTGATCACGATCGACATGTCGTCATTTGCCTCAGGCGAATACTTTTTCATCATGGCTTGTGGGCGCGACAAGTTCAGGCGGGCATTTGTACACACTGCCCCTTAAAAGAAAAGCACCCCCCGAGGAGGATGCTTTTGGTCTCATGGGAAACCTATCTCTTAGTATTCGTCTTCATTGAAGAGGAAGTCATCCTTGGTCGGATAGTCAGGCCAGATTTCTTCAATACTCTCGTAGGCCATTCCATCTTCAGGAAGGTCTTCGAGGTTCTCTGTAACCTCCAGGGGCGCACCTGAACGTTGGGCAAAGTCGATCAGTTCTTCTTTGGTTGCAGGCCAAGGAGCATCTTCGAGATAGGTTGCGAGTTCGAGGGTCCAATACATAGTATCTAAAAACTTAAATTGTAAAAATGATCGCAAAGGAAATGAAAAAAAAGAACTCGAGGCGAAAATTTTGAAGCGATCCTGAAAAAAATTACCAATTCGCCATTGAATTTAATATAAGCAACTTTTTTGGGAAAAGCAAGCCTTCGCCACCTCGAAAATTCAGGATTTTCGAGGTGTCCAAGCCACCTCCTCGGCGCCACTGAGCCGCGTCATCTCCCTAGAAAACACAAAAAGCCAATCAGAAAGGCGATTGAGGTATTGGAGAATGATGGCCTCGATCTGCTGTACATCATTGAGATGCACCGCAATCCGCTCGGCGCGCCTGCAGACGCAGCGCGCGACATGGGCGGTCGAATTTGCTGGGTGGCCGCCTGGCAGTACGAAATTTTGCAGTGCTGGAAGGGATTCCTCCATCTGGTCGATGCTCTGCTCCAAATCCTGTACATCGGTGGCCGTGACCTGTGGCAGTTGCATGCGGTTGGCGTCGGGATCGGCAGCTAGATGTGAGCCCAGGGTAAATAGGTTGTCTTGAATCTGCTTGATGAACGCTGCATAGGGAGCCGCTACAGGCTGATCTTTGAGCAAGCCCATCCATGAGTTCAACTCATCGACGGTCCCGTAGGCCTCGATGCGCAGATGGTGCTTGGACACCCGCGTGCCCCCGAGGAGACTCGTTTGGCCCTCATCTCCCTTTTTGGTATATACTTTCATGCGTGCATTCTTTTAGGTAATACAAATACAACGTAGAGATTGTTGTGGACTCAAAGCGCTTGCAGGGCACCATAGTTGAGCGAGATCGACTTCTTGTCGTCTAGCATGCGCAGAGTAACCATGAGATTGGTTTCCTCCTGACGCCATTTGAGGTTGCCCAAATTGCCATCTGCAACGCCATATTTGCTGCGCAAATCACTCTCCATCTCGGCAAACAAATCGGTGGTCGCAGCTTTATCCTCCAATAAAACATTCAAGACGATGGCATTGACGCTTCTTTTCTGCGGGTCGCGGCACAGGTACTCGATCACATACCTGTTCTTGCCACCCAGGCTATATTCATAGACATAGCCCCACTGATCGTCGTGTTTGGGTGCTGTGATTTCTTTCTGCTTCACCACAGCCAAATCCGTCCCTATCCCGATGCCTCTAAATGTGCCGATCGCATCTTGCTTGAAAATCTGCACAAACATCTCGCTGTGTGCTGCCTGTTTCTTGCAACCAACGCTAGCAAGGACGAGCAGGCTGAGCAAGAATAGGATACGGGACGATGGTAAACAGTACATCGGTTCAGAATACCATTTCAGGAATGTTTCCTTCGACAACAAGCCTTCCATCCGTCTTGGCGACGATCTCCTCGACACTCACGCCTGGCGCGCGCTCTAGGAGTATAAAACCACGTTCCCGATCCACATCAAACACGCCAAGGTCAGAGACGACCTTTTTGACGCAACCGACGCCTGTGATCGGCAACGTGCAGTGTTTCAACAGCTTGCTTTCGCCTTCGCGGTTGGTGTGCTGCATTGCAACGATGATGTTGTCGGCGCTCGCCACGAGGTCCATCGCGCCACCCATGCCCTTGACCATTTTGCCGGGGATCTTCCAGTTGGCGATGTCGCCCATGTCATTGACCTCCATGGCCCCGAGTACGGTCAGCTGCACATGCCCGCCCCTGATCATCGCAAAGCTCGTGGCAGAGTCAAAGATCGACGAACCCGGGAGCGTGGTCACGGTCTGCTTGCCTGCATTGATGAGGTCTGCATCGACCTCATCCTCAAAGGGAAACGGCCCCATGCCCAATAGCCCATTCTCAGACTGGAAAATGACGGAGATGCCATCAGGGATATAGTTGGCGACGAGGGTCGGAATGCCGATGCCAAGGTTTACATAGTAGCCATCGCGCAGCTCTTGTGCGATCCGCTGGGCTATCTGTTGCTTAGTCAATGCCATAATCAGAATTTATAGGATTTGGGGGCCTTGGTGTGAATATCAGCGACAAATCAGGGTCTGGGCCTTGTTGTGCGTTGCTCGATGCGTTTCTCGTAGGCATTCCCTTGAAAAATGCGCTGCACAAAGATGCCAGGGGTATGGATCTGATCGGGATCGAGTTCGCCGGGCTGTACCAATTCCTCGACCTCGGCGATGGTGATTATGCCAGCCATGGCCATCATCGGATTAAAATTGCGGGCTGTGCCTTTGAAGATGAGATTGCCCATCGTGTCGCCTTTCCAGGCCTTCACTAGCGCAAAGTCAGCTCGCAACCAAGATTCGAGCAAATAATACTTGCCATCAAACAATCGGATTTCCTTGCCGTCGGCAATCTCTGTGCCGTAGCCTGCTGGCGTATAGAAGGCGGGAATGCCGGCTCCACCTGCACGCACGCGTTCTGCGAGTGTACCTTGCGGGATCAGATCCACCTCCAATTCACCTGAAAGCAGCTGGCGTTCAAACTCGGCATTCTCTCCTACATAGCTGGAAATCATCTTCTTGACCTGACGGGTCTTGAGCATGAGGCCGATACCGAAGTCATCGACGCCTGCATTGTTGGAGATGCAAGTGAGTCCCTTGGTCCCTTGTGCGACCAATGCTGCAATGCAATTTTCGGGGATGCCACACAACCCAAATCCACCGAGCATGAGCGTCATGCCGTCTTGGATGTCTTTGATGGCTTCCTGAGCCCCTGATACGACTTTGTACATGGATCTGAAATAAATTTCTAGCCAAATCTAAGGTCTTTTGCCAGAAAAAGCATCGCAAATCTTGTGCAAGATGCCGCTTGGGATGAAAAACAAAGCGATTGTGTTAATTTCCCTCAACAGTCTGCAAGTTGAATTCCGATTGAAGATGACCGTGTAATGCACTATAATCAAGAGTACCTTTGTTTTTTGGTTGAAAAATTAAGGCCACAAGTATAATTTTGCCGACGCTATCATTTTGAGAATACCTATGCAGGATAACTATAGTAGAGAAGGCGCCGGTAACTCGGCATTGGACGAAAAGATCCAAGACAAGTCGGCCAAGATCGCCGAGCTTTTCACAGAAATCGAAAAGGTGGTCGTAGGCCAGAAGAAAATGGTGAACCGATTGTTGATCGGTCTCTTCAGCAACGGCCACATTCTCCTTGAAGGTGTGCCTGGCTTGGCGAAGACTCTCACGATCTCCTCGCTCGCGCAGGCGCTCCACTTGAGCTTCAAGCGCATCCAATTTACTCCCGACTTGCTCCCCGCCGACTTGATCGGCACGCTGATCTACAATCAGCGCGAGGCGAGCTTTGAGGTCAAAAAAGGCCCTATTTTTGCGAACATCGTCCTTGCCGACGAGATCAACCGCTCGCCCGCCAAGGTGCAAAGCGCATTGCTCGAGGCCATGCAAGAGAAGCAGGTCACGATCGGCGACAGCACATACAAGTTGGAGCCACCGTTTCTCGTGCTCGCCACGCAAAACCCAGTCGAGCAAGAGGGCACCTATCCCCTGCCCGAGGCGCAAGTCGATCGCTTTATGATGAAGGTCTATGTGGATTACCCCACCAAGGCCGAGGAAAAGGAAATCATGCGCCGCATGGCCAAGACATCGACCACAGAGCCCTTGAAGGCTGTGCTCACCAAGCAGGAGATCTTCGATATCCGCAAGCTGGTCGATGCCGTGAGCCTGCGCGACCGCTTGGAAGACTATATCGTCGATATCGTGATGGCCACACGCAATCCCGATCAATATGGCCTCAAGGAAATGAAGCCCTATATCGACTTTGGTGCGTCACCACGTGCCAGCATTGCCTTGAACCTGGCCTCCAAATGCCATGCGTTCATGCAGGGCCGCAGCTTTGTGATCCCCGAGGACATCAAGGCGATCGCGCCCGACGTGCTCAATCACCGCATCATCCTCAATTACGAGGCAGAAGCTGAGGAAGTCACGACCAAAATGGTCACAGAAAAAATCCTTCGCACTTTGCCGGTGCCCTGATCACGACGGATGGTCGTTTAAGAGATCTATTCTAAAATGAAAGCGCCGCCATCGATCACCGATTGCGGCGCTTTCATTGCGCTTCATGGCTAGAATCACATGATTTTTACTAGTTTGGTCCAGTGAAGGAAAAGCATGTACATGGATGGGTTGGGTCGCTGATCGTGCTCGGGCTTTGTTATGCTTGGTTGTGCCGTCATAGTTTGGACGACGCCTTCATCACCTTTCGCTACAGCCAACACCTCGCAGAGGGCATCGGCCCCGTCTGGAATGCCGATCAGCGCGTAGAGGGCTATACCAATTTCCTTTGGATGGTGCTGATGGCTGTGCCGATCAAGCTCGGACTGGATCCTGTGCTTCCTGCAAACCTGATTTCGCTTGTGTTCTTGTCCATCAATTTTTGGCTGATCTATTGCATCGTATAGCGGGAGGTTGGAAAGCCGCTGACGGCTTTGTGGATTTGGCTGCCAGTCGTTTGTAGCCATACGTTGCTGCTCTTTGCAACCTCAGGCTTGGAAACGGCGATGAACGGCTGCATTTGGACGATCGCCTTGTGGCAATTGCAGGCCAATTTGCATGGCACAACCCCAATTGGAACCAAAAGTATATGGCTTTTGGGTCTTACAGTGGCCCTCAGCATCATGAGCAGGCCCGAAGGAGGCCTGCTTGCGTTCGCCTGCATGTGTGCACTTTGGATACACATGCGACGAAATGGGACGAAGCCTGACAAATGGTTGCTGCACTTTTGTCTCGCCCTTGGTTTGCTCACGGTGCCTTGGCTAGTTTGGAAATATGCCTACTACGGTGACTTATTCCCCAATACGTTCCATGTCAAGGCCCTCCATGGCTCCCTTGTCTCAGGCATCAAATATGGGATGCTGTTCGTCCTGGTCAGTGGGATCTGGCTAGCAGTCATTTTCAGGATCGGGACCAAACGCACATCCCGCTCGCCACTGGGCTTATTTCTCGTTGCTTCGGGCCTGCTTGCAATCGGATTCTTGCTCTACACCATCGTTGCTGGCGGTGATTACTTGGAATTTCGGCTGTTGACGCCCGTGATACCTGTGATCTTGATATGGCCGCTACTTTACCTCGCACATCGGTCGGTTGCGACATGGCGGTTGCGCGCAACGGCCATGTGCATGTGCGCACTTGCATTCATCTGGGGACAAGGACATGGCCGCTGGTTCAAAATCTGGCAAATGGATAGCGCCGTGCACACACGCGATTCCGATGCGCAGTTTATGACCTTTGTAGATCAAGGCAAGGCGCTTGGTGACTTGCTAGACCATGATCCCAGCATACGAATGGCGATCGGTGCCTGCGGTGCAATTCCCTACTATACTGCGTTTTATGGCATCGATCTTTATGGATTGAATGAATCAAACAACGAGTTTGAAAGTTACGCCACTGGTTTTGGTCCTGGACATGCCCAACTTGGCAATTTTCGCTTCATTGAGCGTAAGGCCCCGCATCTCATTTCACTTCGCTGCGCCTACCTTACAGATGACGCTCCTGCGCGCAACTATGATTTCACCGACCCACAAATTGCTGAAATTGTAAAAGGATTTGAGGCTGACGCCATCAAAAAACAGCTGAAAATCCTGGAACTCCCACTGGGCAATGGATTCGTGGAAGTCTGTATTTATTGGAAAACGCACCCGCGCATTGACAACCTAATTAAAAATAATTCATTGAAAATCTACATGTTGCGAGAAAACGAATGATTTTTTGTGATCAAATGCAGATCAATTCCAAAATTCCTCTAACTTTGCATTCCCAATCGCACCTGTAGCTCAACTGGATAGAGCACCTGACTACGGATCAGGAGGTTTGGGGTTCGAATCCCTACAGGTGTACACTGATTATCAAGCCCTTATGACTCCAAAAGTTGTAAGGGCTTTTTCATTTGCACACAATTTGCACACAATCGGGGTGCATATTCCTTGCCTTTTCAGCTATTCACCTCCCTCTATTCGGCTCCCCCCACTTCTCACAGTGGCCGCTCCCAATGGGGAAACGGAAAGTTTTTGCCCATACGGCCCCGAGCAATCCGATTTGCACACGGCAAAACCCAAACCGATTTGAAAGCCTTCCCAGCACTCGGGCAAAAAGGCGATTGCACCCAAGGCAGACGGCAAGCTGCTTGCATCGCTGCGAAGGTGACGAACTACCAAGCCCACGATTGGAAACTATGCTTATAGTTGTGCCGCTGGGATCACTTGCCTACCTTTGGATTCATGGAAACGAGCGCACGCACCTGCACAGATTCGGCTACCCCTTTTCAGGGTGAATCCCTACCCCTTGCTACCCTGCTTTCCCTAGCTGCAACCGTTCGCCATACACGCGCGCGCACGAGCGTAAACGAGTATCGTGTCCTGAGCTTTGCACTTACCCACGCGGGATTCTACGCGCAAGACCTATTCGACGCTTACAAGCTGCGAAGCGCAGGCGCTATAAATGAAGTTTACAGCACCTTGGGCGAAATGAGTCGCACCGGGTTGCTGTGTTGCCAAGCCAAGGGAAACAGAAACATCTATTATTGCACCAATCAGGGAAGGAAAGAAGCTGCCAAGCAGGGCGCGGCGTTGGTGGCGCAAGCGAATCAGGTTTTGCAATCCATGAAACTGAATCGGTATTGCAAGCAGGAGTTGGTAATGCTCATTCCCTGAGCGCATTCACCCGGCGCTCTACGCTTTGTCGATCAATCGCTTTACGGTGATTGCTTCAAACTGCTTGCCCCTGGCTGTCTCGTAGCCTTCTGCATTCAGTCTATCCGCAATCGCTTGCAATGAGAGTCCTTGAGCTTTCAGGGCGGTTGCATAGCCCACGGCCCGGCGGTTGTTCACGTTGGCGGCTGCTTTGGCTTTCATGCTGCTTGCACCCTTTGCCCGGCCTGAGTCGCTGAAATTCTCAGGCTTGCCCAAGGTGTCGCCGCGTTGTTTCTTGGATTCTAGGGCTGCTTTGGTACGTGCTGAGATCAATTCCCGCTCTTGCTGGGCGAGTATCGCCATGATGCCGATTGTAAGGCTGTTTGCCTCGGGGATGTCGCAAGCTACAAAGTCGATGCCTGAGTCTCGCAGCTCCAAGATGAATGCAGCATTGCGGGCGAGTCGGTCGAGCTTGGCAATGATCAGCGTGGCCCCTTTGTCCTTGGTCTGCTTGATTGCTTTCAGCAATTCCGGGCGGTCGTTCTTTTTCCCGCTCTCAATGTCTTGAAAGTCGGCAAGGATCACCCCGGCCCGGCTGCTTACCATATCTCCTACACAGCGTCTCTGAGCCTCAAGGCCCAAACCGCTTTCCCCTTGCTTGGCGGTGCTTACACGATAGTATGCGATGTAGTTTTTCATTTTCATTACCATTGATAGAGACAAAGATAATGAAATATAACAAAGCTACAACGCTCGTATATGCTTTGTTATGGATGTTCTAGGTTCCCTTGTATTCCTTGTTAGATTCAAAGAAATAACATTGCGTACCAATTGGGAAATCCGAAATAAAGATCGAAATAGAAATCGGCCTTGAAAATAGAAATGATGAATGAAAGCGCTGCATAGTTATAGCCGATCAATCCAAACTTGTAAGCAAATCGAGTAAAACCAGATTCATCTCCCTTTCTGCCCGTCGCTTCATTGCGAATAGAATAATCCCGAAAATTGGATAGGTGAACATAACCGACGAAAGCCCATATCGCTCCTGCCAACAGATATAGTATCCAGCCTGTATGACCCTCTTTGACGTAGCAATCGATTGTGACGTGAAATCCAGCCACCACAAGCCCATAAAAGTAGACCAAGGCTGGGCAAGCGAGAATGGAATAAGCATAATTTCGTACTGGTTTTACTCCAAATAGCTTCTCGATGATTAATGCCAACAAAGCACTCAACATAGCCACGAATACCGTGACGACAAACATGAGGAAGGCTAGCTTCCCGAAAAAGATAAAATAGGACACCATCACAGTGATATTTAGTTAACCATTGCCAAATTAGGCATTTTCCATTTACTTATACTCCCGGTTTTGAACAACTTCTGCCATCGCCTGAGCCGCTTCTACCGTGGCCCCTTCAAAGAGGGATTCCCTGAGCAATTGGAGCAGATAATAGAAGCCCGTGGCGGTCGTGCTTTCCACTTCGAGCGCTTCACCCTCGGGGACGGCCACAAACACAGCTTGCAGGGCTTCGATGATTCCCGCCTGCATCTGATTCGAGCGACTTTCTAGTGCCTAGGCTCTGGCCCCTTTTGGGCCGCTCCGTCCTTAGCCCCTCTTTGAACCATGTCTTGTGCTTTGCTGCTTGCTTCTTGCCCTAAGGGCACTGCGATTGTAATTGATTGTTATGAGTTCCACGGCCACTGAATCGCTCGAATCGTTCGGCGCTCAGGTTGCGCAACGATAACCTTCGCTCCCCCTCGTGATGCCCATGGTAGCGACAAATTACCAAAATAATTTACAAAAATTGATCATTAGGTTTGCAAAAACCGAAACAAGCGCATACCTTTGCTTCAGGAATTAGAAAATAGCGGCGAAGGAGGACGAGAAGAGGATGAATTTTCCAATTTATAAAGACATCTATAATAGCAGGGACTGGATGACCTTCCAGTTCGAGAGCAACGGCCCCAAAGGTCGGATTTGGAAAGTGATCCAATTTACACGAATGCGGAAACGCGGCTACTACAACCTTGCACTTGGGGATTGGAATGGTGGTGACGATCTCGATTTCGAGACGGTCACCCACAATGGTGATCGCGAAAAGGTGCTGGGAACCGCTGCTGTAGCTGTATTTGCTTGGACAGAACGTTATCCAAGACGCAAAATCCTCATCCAAGGCAGCAACGCAGTGCGCACTCGGCTCTATCGTATGGCTATCAACAAGGCTTGGAATGAACTCAACAAGGTATTCTTGATCCGAGGATTGGGACGCAATGAAGCCAACAAGCTTGTCATCTCGGCCTATGATCCCAAAAAGATATTTGAAGCCTACATAGTGCAAAGACGGCCGTTGAATGAATTTGCGAACCCGCCACCATAGGGATTTTGCAAAATTTTTCGACATGAATACGCTGAAACAGGTATTATTGAAGAATATTGCCTGCATTTATAGCCAATTGCGAGGGCTTTGTATTGTTTTTGTAGTATATTGGATTGAGTAGAAGAAAGGAAGGGTAGCAATGAACAAGGATATGAAAAACCAAGACATCGTCGAGCTGTATTCACAATTGCGCTTCAGGCGTAGCCCTGAGCTAGATAGCCTCAGGAATACAGTATTATTTCCCCGCAAAGTCTCACGTGCACAGACATTGCTAGAGGAATTGGCTTGAGGCAAACGATAGCCGCTACGGCCTTTGCGCAACTTTGTGGAAACCATGGAGGGCAAAATCCTGGTAGAATTGCAAGCTATTTTGGTAGCTTTGGACTGCAATGGGCCTTCGATATCTCCCAGTGCCTACGATAATGATGGAATTCACGCAACTACAGGAAAACCGTAGGAGGCATCAGCATGACCCCACACGCATCGGCAAAGTAGGTGCCGTACCAGGCTCACTGGTCTTCATGGGAAAACAGCGTTCCGAGTCCGTCACGATGCGGCTCATGCACTATGGAGAAACTACATTTGAAGAGTCTATTGACGTGAAAGAGATGCCGGGCCCAATAAATACGGGGTGTGTGCAGTGGCTAGACATTGTAGGCCTGCATGATGCAGAAGCAATGCGGAAAATTGGGGAGCGGTACAAGTTGCACTCACTTGTGCTTGAAGACATTATGAACACTGGACAACGGCCCAAGGCCGAGTTCTCTGACGATTATTTTTTCATCGTGCTCAAAATGATCATGCGCAGCAAGGATGGCCTCAGCACAAAAATAGAACAGGTGAGTTTTGTCGTTGGCGATGGTTGGCTCCTTACCTTTCAAGAAGAAGAAGGGGATATTTTTGAGATTCTTAGGGAGCGGATCCGGAAAGACAAAGGTAGAGTGCGCAAGGCAGAGGCAGACTACCTCGCCTACGCACTGATTGATGCGATCGTGGACAATTATTTCGTGGTATTGGAAGATTTCGGGGACCGTATCGAGGCGCTGGAAACCAACCTGATGGGTGGTAAGTCGCAAGGCCAATTGGGAAATCTACAGGTGATCAAGCGGGAGATCATATCGTTGCGCAAATCGATATGGCCATTGCGTGAGGTCGTCAATAATTTTCTCAAGGCCGAGTCATTGCTCATCGCGAAGGAAACTCGTCCTTATCTGCATGACCTCTATGACCATTGCATTCAGATCATCGATACCATCGAGTCCTACCGCGACATCGTCGGTGGTATGCAAGACCTCTACCTCTCGGTCGTGAACAACAAGATGAACGAGATCATGAAGGTGCTCGCCTTGATTTCGACGATCTTTCTGCCCATGACACTGGTTGCGGGCATCTACGGCATGAATTTC
>JANORP010000441.1:0-7817 GCA_031415375.1 Bacteroidota bacterium
GCGCGTCATTTCTTGAGCAGTTCAACCATCGCCGTGCCCATCGCTTCACCGATCAGGTATGTCCGACTGCCCGGCCATGATGAATACCTTCAGCGGCTTGTCCGCCGCCCACGCCCTCGAACCGAACACACAAAGAGTAAACAAAACTCCAAACGCCAGGGCGTGTTGGTAAACTGAGGGCGCCGGTAGGGAAGCCGCGCCGCGGGTTCCGGGACGTCCGATGGCGGGAAGAACCCATCGGGGGACCGCCTCGGCGCCTGAGGTGAGGGCACCCGCGGCGCGGCTGCCCTACCGCGGTTGGCCGAGGCGCTAAACTCGTGACCGCACAACTCCTCGGTGATGGTCCTGATCTTCCGCGTCGAGACACCCTGCACATACATCTCGACCAGCGCGGCCACCAACGCCTTCTCACTGCGGTGTTAACGCTCGAATAGCTGGGTGGAGAGCCGCAGCGAACGCCACGACACCTGCGAACTCACCACGCAGTTTCCCCTTCGTCGGCCGGAATCCATTCGCGGATGGCCTCCCACGGTGGCTCGATGGGCTCGGAGGTTTGATTCGTCCGCCCCGCCCGGCGGGGTTCGGCTTCGCCTTCAGCGAAAGCGCTTCCGATCCCTCTGCGTTTTTCGATGTCGAGGGGCGGATCGGGTGGCGGCGTCAGCAGTGAAACTTTCGACTGCCGGGAGAATTCCGCGAGCGGCCGCACGCGCGCCTTACGCGGGCAGAGCTTCTACCGGCAGCCATTTCCGCTGCTCCCAGCTTTGCAATCCGAGTTCCGCGAGTTGTACTCCCTTGGCACCCTCGCGCAGCGACCACGGGAACGGCGTTCCGACGGCGACATGTTTCAGGAACTCCTCCCACTGGATCTTGAACGCGTTGTCGTAGGTCGTGCTGTCGGGCACTTCCTGCCAGCCGCCGAAGAAGTCGATGGGCTGGTCGATGTCCGGGTTCCATGTCGGGCGCGGCGTGGTGCCGATGCTTTGCACCCAGCATTTCCGCAGGCCGACGATGGCACTGCTGCCGGCGAGATACGTGATGCGGTTCTTCATCTTGAAATCATTGGGCGCAAACCCCGCACCGCGACAACTCCCGGCACCACCCCGGCGTGACCAGAATCGGGGCAGGTGCTCGCGATGTCTGGCGGCTGCTCACGGCCCGTTGACTTTGAGCCGCGCGAATCTATTCGTGCCGGGCGGGAAGGTGTAGCGGACTACGCTGCCGGTGATGGTGACGTTCCCGCCGAGCGTCTCCGTCGTCCATGTGCCGCCGAGGGTGTCGGTGGTTTCCACCATGAAATGTGTGCCGTAGCTGCCGCCGTAGCCTGCGCCCATCGTCCAGCTCACGCTGAGTGTGCCGGCGTTGTTCACCACGGCGGGCAGCGCGGTGTAGCCGGTCGGCGAGCCGGCGAGTCCGTGGAGGAAATACTCGATGCCATTCGTCACGCCGTCGCCGTCGTGGTCGGCATTGATGGTTCCGGCGATGCCTTGGACGAGCTGCCATGCGGCGAAGCTCGCGCCGGGGCCGGTGGTGACGGTGAGCGTGCCGGTGCCGCCGAGCTGTGAAAGCGCGCTGCCGCTCGCTGCGCTGCCGGTGGCTTTATAGACGCCGGGCGGCATCTGCGTGGCGCCGATGAAAAGCCTGTCCACCGTATCGGTGCCGGTGAACGAGAGCCGCAATTGCGCACCGCTCGCGGCGATGGTGACGGTGGAGGACTGGTTGTTCGTGTTCGGCGAAGTCAGTTCCAGCGCGCCCGCGCTCACGGTCGTATTGCCGGAGTAGCTGTGCGTGCCGCCGACGGTGAAAGTTCCCGCGCCGCTTTTGCTCAGCGCAAAATTGTTCCCGCCCGTGGAGCCGGCCATCGCGCCAGCGGAGACGGAGCCATTCGCGGCACCGCCGAGGCTGCCGGTGAAAGTGTGCGCGCTCGCGTTGTTGATAGTCAGCGTGGCGGCGGCGGAGACGTTGCTGTTCACGATGCGCTGAACTCGCAGCGAGCGCGCGACGTTTGTGAGGCCGGCGAGCTGCTGGCTGAAGCCGTTCAAGTTCAACTCGGCGAAGCGTCCGCTACCCGCGCCGTCCTGGCCATCAATCGTCACGACCGTGGTGGTCGGCAGCGCGTTGTGCGTGCCGAGGCGGACGACGATTTGCGTGGTGGTGGTGCCGCCCGTGTCGAGCAGCGTGCTGCCGGTGTAGGTGCCCGGCGCGGTGAGCAGCACGGTCGAGAGCGCGTTCTCGTTGGCGCTGCTGGTAAAGGTCACATTTCCCGCGCCGCTGATGACGCCGCCGAGCGTGAGAGTGGAAGCAACGCCTGCACCGGGCAGATTCGTCGGCGCGCTATTGCTCGCCGTGGTGCCCGAGGCACCGAGCGTAATGGGCGCGTTAATCCCCGCGCCGCCGACGGTGGGCCGCAGCAGTGTGCCGCCCGCGAGCGAGAGCGCGGAGGTGTTGGCAAAAGGCGCGATGTTGCTGAAAGCGAGCGTCCCCGCGCTCACGATCGTCGCGCCGGCGTAGGTGTTCGCGGCGGTGAGCGTGAGCGTGCCGGTGCCGGTTTTTGCCAGCGTCAATGCGCCGCCGGTGTCTTGTAAAATGCCTGCGAAGCTCATCGTCGCATCGTTGCCGCCGAGCGTGAGCGTGGAAGCAACGCCTGCGCCGGGCAGATTCGTCGGCGCGCTGATGGCCGCCGTGGTGCCCGCAGCGCCGAGCGTGATGGGCGCGCTGATGCCCGCGCCGCCAACGGTGGGCCGCAGCAGCGTGCCGCCCGCGAGCGAGAGCGCGGAGGTGTTGGCAAAAGGCGCGGTGTTGCTGAAAGCGAGCGTCCCCGCGCTGACGGTCGTCGCGCCGGCGTAGGTGTTCGCGGCTGTGAGCGTGAGCGTGCCCGTGCCGGTCTTGGCCAGCGTCAACGCGCCGCCGGTGTCTTGCAAAGTGCCGCCAAACGACATCGTCGCATCATTACCGCCGAGTGTGAGCGTGGCTGCGCCTGCTGCCGTGTTGTCCACGATGCCGGTGCCGCTGAGTCCGTTGATGCTTTGCGCGAAGCCGTTCAAATCCAGCAACCCGTTCAGCACCACATTGCCAGTGCCCGCGCCGCCGGGGAGCACGTTGGCAGCGGTGGTTTTCAGCGTGCCGGTAGCATCAATCGTCGTCGTGCCCGCGTAGGTCGCATCGCCGCCGAGCGTGACCGTTCCATCGCCGGTGATGGTGAGCGTGCCGGTGCCGGAGATTGCGCCATTCGCGGCCAGCGTGCGACCGGTGGCGACGTTCCAGCTTTGGTTTGCGCCGAGCACGAGCGGCGCGGTGAGCGTGAGATTTTTCGTCGCGGCGGAGAGGTCGATGCCCTGCGCGCGCAGCGTCAAAGTATTCGTGCCGCCGATACTCACGTTGCCCGTCGGCGCAGTGACGAGGATGCCGAGGATGTCGTGGTTGGCGTTGAGCACGGTGGCGAGATTCGCGGTCGAGGCAGTGGTGAATTGCACCATGCGCCCAACGGCTGGCGCGGCGTTGCTGTTCCAGTTTCCGGCGGTGACCCACGACGTGCTGCTGGAGCCGTCCCACGACGGGCCGAGCGTCGGGTAGTAAAGGTCGAGGATTTCCTGCGTGCGGGCGTGGATGGTGGCGGCGTCGGTTTCGTCGTAGGTGCTCCATTGGAGCGCGTGCTCGCGCTCGACGCCAAAGCCGCCCGATGTCGGCTGGAAGCCCCACCAGTTTACGCACCACGCTTGGTAGGCGGCGTTGTTCACCGGGATGAGCTGCTTGTATTGCTGGATACGGTCGTAAATCTCGACGGGCTTTTTCAGCCCCAGCGCGGCGATGGAGTTGCCTAGAGTGGTCGGCGCGTCCGGGTGGATGCCCCAAAAGTGCATCATCGGACGCACGTCCAAGTCGTAGGATTTGCAGAGCTGGAGCAGCAGGCTGTCGGTGGCTTCGGTGTAGCTTTGGCCGAGTTGGTCGAGGTTGTTGTAGTAGTAGTAAAAATCGTTGAGCCCCTGCCATCCGAAGAGCCGCGCGAGGTCGGCAAATTTCGCGTGACCTTGCGGCTGATACGCCTTTTCCCAATCAGCCATCGGCGCTTCGTTCGGGGAGAAATTGAAGCTCGTCATCCACAGCACCGCCGTATTCGGCATCGTATTAAAAGTGCGCGTGTAGCCGTTGGATTCGCGCAGCGCGATGTCGAACGTCTCGCCGAATTTCTGCGTCTGCACGGCGATGTGCAGGAGGTTCACGGTGGACTCGGTTTCACCGTCGAATTTCGGAAAAAAGAATCCGTGCCCCGCTTCGTGGAATTCGTAGTCCGGCGCGTTCTGCGGGCCGGTGAGAAGGTAGTGCGTGTTGTTGCCGTTGTAAGCCGTCGAGGGGTTGTAGCTGGCGTTGCACGCGGGGTAGCCGGGCGCATAGACGGACGAGCGAAGCTGGATGTCCACCTGGTCATACATCGTCTCTTTTCCACGCACATTCGGGAAACCCATGAGGTCGGTGATTGCGTCCATGGCCTTGTCCCAATTCGCCATGTTCGTGACGGGGTCGGCGTAGGCGTAAATCCACGAGCGCGGGACTTGGAACATGAACTTGTCGCTCTGGAAATCCGCCCACGGCCCCGGCTGCGTGCGCTCGCTCGTCTGCCACTCGCTCAGCGTGGTCTGCTTGAAACTCGTCGCCTGAAACAACGGCGAGCGCGCCGCGCCCACGATGGTGACATTCACCACGCCCGCGTTTTTTCCCTTCGGCACTTCGATGTAAATGCCGCCGCCGAGCGGGCTGGCGATTTTCGTCGTCGTGGCGTTGATGTTGTAGAGCAGCGAAGCGCGGTCGAGGCGCTTGAGCGTCGGGCGATTCGAGTGGTCCCACGAGTGCGCGCCGACACGAATCTGGTAGCCCTGCCCGACGAGCGCGGCGGGCACGGTGACGCTCACGATGGTGCCCGGCGCGAGGTAGCAGCCGGTAGGTCGGCGCGCAGGCTCGGTCCACATTTGCGTGTCGCGGCCAAACGTGTCGATGAACGTCGCATTCACCGCGACCGTGCGCGTCGTCCCGGCGGGCGGCGTCGCGCAATTTCCGGGGAAACGCGCCGAGCTGCCGAACTTGTATCCCGTGAAAATCGTCTCGTACTGCGCGAGCAAGGACGACTTGTAAACTGTGTCCATGATGCCCTGCATCGCGCGGTAAATCGTCCACGGCAAATCGTCTGCTTCGTTCGCGCGAGTGAGGTCGCCGCCGACCATCCACAGCGGGCCGACCTCCGTATCGTAGGTCGTGATGAGATCGAAAATCGCCGCGATATTTATAGAGCTTTCGGAAAAGCGCGCCGACTCGTTTTGCAGCGTGACGCTGTGTGTCGCGATCTGCGTTGCGGTGAGTATCGTCGTGCCGAGCAGGTGATTTTTCAGCGCCGTGATAGCCGTGAGCAGCGGGTCGCCGGCGGCCATGTTGAAGTTCCAAGTCGTGTCGTCGGCCCACCCCGCGAACGCCACGCCGCCCGTCCCCAAAATCGCGCCGCTGCCAACGCGAACGGCGTATTTTTTGCCATACTCAATGAGCCCGTTCCCCGTCGCAATTTTGACGGTGTTCGCCGAAAAAACGATGCGCGGATCGCCGACAGGAATCGTCGTCGTAATCACATTCGCCGTGTCCGTGATGTCGCGAATGACGATGTTGCCCGTGCCCGCCGAAAGCGTCTGATTAAAAGCCGCGATGAGTTCCGTCCGCACGAGATTACCGCTCGTGCTGTCCGGCGGATTGCCCGCAATGAACGCGAGCGGCGTGCCGTTCGGCGCTTCGATATTCAGGTGAAAAAGACGATCCTGCGCGGTGGAAAACGCAACCGTGGAATTGCCTACACCCGCCGACGCGCCGCCGGTGTTGTAGAGCTGCCCGCTGGTGTATTCATCATCCGTCACGGACAAGTACGGGATGCCCGTCGTCCACGCCGAAGTGCTCGAATTCATGCCCACATCGATGCCGTAAGTCGTGTCGCCATTCAGCAAAACCGGGTTCGTAAAAGTCCAAGTCATATACTGCGAATCGCCCCAAGTGACGCTCTGCGTGAAAGTCTCCGTGTGCGTCTGGGTGAACGTCGTCCCTGTGACTTTGCCGACCCGCACCGTGTAGGTTTTCGTGACCGCCGCCATGTTCCCGGGCGTCGTCCTATAAGTCACCGAGCGCAACCAAGTCGGCGCACTCGGCGTGCGAAAGGTCTGCCCCTTCGCAGCCCCCGCCGCCGTCCCGGACTCCGCGAAAAACTTATCGCTCCCCGTCCGCGCCCCGAAGTTCGAGATGTCGAAGCCATTCTTCGCCGGCTGAGACGAACTCACCGACACCGTCCCCGCCCGAGCCGGAAGCAGCGTCGCAAAAAAGAAGAGCGCTAAAAAGAGCCGCGCGCAAAAACGTAGCTCGCCATTCCAATGTCGAGTAGCGGCCACAGAAAAACAGGACGCTCTCTCCGGCGTGAACATCAAAACTCGACTTTGGAAAGTCGAGCTACGTCGCGCCTCCGACTTTGCTGCTAGGAAATTGCTTTCGCGCCCGCCGCACCGGGAACGCTCAGAACGGGAACGGGCGTCGGAGAGTGAGGGGGTCTGGGCTCGCAATAAAATTAATGAGCTCATGGAATAATTTTTCAACATGGCTGTCCGCTCCGCTTTGCCAAACATTTTTGCTGCAGCGGCTTTTTTGTGGCGCGCCGGTCTCCGTGGCCTGAGTCGGAATTGATGACGAGGATGCAGCCGTATTCGTGGGAGATCTCGACCGGCTTGCCAGATTCGGTGCGCTGGTCGAACAAGTCGAAACTCGGTTCCCCTTCGTCGGCCGGAATCCATTTACGGGTGGCCTGCCAGCGTGGCACCGCAGACCGGAATGCGTCGGCACCTTCAGCAAAGCCTCGATCGGGTGATGAAGGGACAAGTTTTATCGCGAAACAGCCTTTGCCCTCCTCCGCTCTCTACATGCTCACCCAGTGCCGTGCGCGGCGAATCACGGCCAGGACCGGGAATCACCGTAATTTGCCGGGGTTACGCGGGCAGGGCTTCGACCGGCAGCCACTTCCGCTGCGCCCAGCTTTGCAGGCCGAGTTCCGCGAGTTGCACGCCTTTCGCTCCCTCGCGCAGCGACCACGGGAACGGCGTTCCGACGGCGACATGTTTCAGGAATTCCTCCCACTGGATCTTGAACGCGTTGTCGTAGGTCGTGCTGTCGGGCACTTCCTGCCAACCGTTGAAGAAATGGATCGGCTGGTCGATGTCCGGGTTCCATGTCGGGCGCGGCGTGGTGCCGATGCTTTGCACCCAGCATTTCCGCAGGCCGACGATGGCGCTGCCGTGCGTGCCATCGACCTGCATCGTCAACAGGTCATCACGGCGCACGCGCACGGTCCACGAGCTGTTGAACTGGCAGATCACTCCTCCTTCGCACTCGAAGGTCGCGTAGCACGCGTCGTCGCTGGTGCAGGCGTAGGGTTTGCCGCGCTCGTCGAGGCGTTTCGGAATGTGCGTGGCACCGAGACAGCTCACGGCCTTCACCTTGCCGAACAAGTCGTCGATCACATAGCGCCAGTGGCAGAGCATATCGACGATGATGCCGCCGCCGTCTTCCTTGCGGTAGTTCCATGACGGACGCTGCGCCGGCTGGTCGCCATCCTCGCCGGTGAAAACCCAGTATCCAAACTCGCCGCGCACACTGAGGATGCGGCCGAAGAAACCCTGATCGCGCAGCGTGCGGAACTTGCGAATCCCGCTCAGCCACAGCTTGTCCTGCACCACGCCATTCTTCACCCCCGCGTCCTCGCACAGCTTCGCCAGCCGCAGGGCCTCCGCCGTCTCCACCGCCGTCGG
>JANORP010000442.1:0-16568 GCA_031415375.1 Bacteroidota bacterium
CCCAATGTGGTGGGCCCCCCCCCAACTAACGGGTCATCAATGTTACATCTAGATGATTCGGACGAAATTTGCACAACACTCCTCATGGTCCACGATTGGGGCCACTTAGTCGAAGATCGATCTTAATGCGTTTGCCCTATGTTCGTGTTGCTGCCCCGAAGCCTTGGGGCAGATTCTGCCCATTTTTATTGGCTCCCGCCATTTGTTACACGCTCAAAACAAGTCATAGTCAGGAATTTATGCTCGCTCTACGATCACTGCCCATCGTCAAACTCCATTTTTGTGGGCGAGATGAAGGGCTGTGGAAACTAAGCTGGAGCTTGGTGTCAGCAATGCAAATCGCGGTACTGCTATCAGCCTTCAGTCCAAAACCGAGAGGGCGACAGCTACTGTGGCGGTGAGCGATGTCGGATCTTGGTCGATCTTGGCGACGACATTGAGCCCATTGTTGAGCATAAATAACATGGAGGCGATTGCGGGTAAATCCTTGTCGGCGGAAATCTCTCCTTGGGCGACACCTTTTTGAAGGTATTGCAAGAAGATGTTCTTCAAAATCTCCTTGTTGTTTTTGAGAAAGGGCTGAATGCTAGGATCTGCGGGCAATAATTCGGTGGTTGTGTTTACGATGAAACAGCCTTTGCCCATAGATGAGCCGACGGCGTCTGCGATTCCCGAGGTAAAAAATTGCCTGAATGCTTCCTTGATGGATGCAAAACCGTCGAAAAAGGCCCTGACTTTCTCATGGCTTTCTTGCTGATAGTATAAGATGGCTTTGCCAAACAATTCGCGCTTACCACCAAATGCGCTGTAGAGGCTGGCGCGGTTGATGCCAAGATTGTCCACTAGGTCTTGCATGGATGTCGCGTGGTAGCCTTTGCTCCAAAAGAGTTGGATGGCCTTTTTGAGGACCACCTCTTCGTCAAACTGTTTGATTCTCGCCATCGACCAAAAGATTGGAGGTCAGGAACAGCATCCTGACCTCCAAATTTGCTCAAAAATAGAGATTGTTGCAATGGCCAACATGGATCATTGCAGGATACCCATGCCACCGTCGATGTTAATTTCTGAACCTGTGATAAAGGCAGCGTCGTCGGAAGCCAAAAAGGCGACGAGTTTTGCAACCTCTGGTGACTGCCCGAAGCGCTTCAAGGGGATCCGCTGCTGCAGCGTGATCGCAAATCCTTGCAGCACATCGGCAGGGAGGCCACTTTTCTCAAAAATGGGGGTTTCTACAGGGCCAGGATTCACGGCATTCACACGGATCTTACGCGGTGCCAATTCGGTGGCTGCGGTGCGGGTATAGGAATTCATCGCTGCCTTGGAAGCTGCATAGATCGCCGTGTTGGCCATGCCGGTGTAGGCATTGACCGACGAAAGGTTGATGATGGAGGCACCGTCTTTGAGGATCGGCAGAAATTTCTCGACCGTAAACACGGCCCCTTTGAAATTGATCCCCATCTGGCTATCGAAATTTTCCTCCGAAATATGGCCCACTGGGGCTGGAGAAAAGATACCTGCATTCACAAACAAGATATCGACTTGTCCAAATTGGGCTTTGACCTGCGCGACCAATTCGTCGATTTGAGAGAGGATAGCTACGTCTGCGACGATGCCTGTGACGCCAAGCTCGGTTGCGGCGAGGCTCACTTTTTCCTGGGAGCGCCCTGTGATGATGACATTGGCTCCCAAGTCTTTGAATTCTTGGGCAGTAGCATATCCGATTCCGCTATTTCCACCGGTGATGACTGCTGTTTTTCCTGATAAAGTACGCATGATATAATCGTCGTGTAAAGTGTATATCTTATCTGGAACGAACGTTCCAAATGCAAAGCTTGCTATATGGAACGATCATTCCAAATGAAAGTTTCTGTTTGGCAATATTTTTTTTGAATCGTTGCCCCAATCGTGCTGCGAAGGGGAAATTTGCATGGGAAGCTTGGCAGGATGGTAAAATTCTGTCTATATTAGCGAATGTAAAAGGAAGTATCGCCTATGGAAGTCTATGATGCGAATGGAATGAGCGATGGACCAAAAGATGGCCCACAAGTCGTCCTATTCTCAGCTGATGTGGGATCGACTTTGCAACTGCCGCTTTCATTTGCAGCCATTTCAGCAGGGTTCCCATCGGCCGCACTTGATTTTGACGACATCAAGATCGACCTCAACAAGGAATTGATCCGTCACCCGACGAGTACCTTCTTTGGAAGGGTGCGCGGCACGAGCATGCAAGACGCGGGCATCGGCGATGGAGATTTGTTGGTGATCGACAAGAGCTTGGATGCGACCGATGGCAAGGTTGCAGTGTGCTTTATCGACGGGGAATTCACGGTGAAACGCATCCGCCGGGAAGGTCAGGAAATCCATCTCATGCCCGCGAATGCAGCATACGCGCCGATCAAAATCACAGACATCAACGATTTTCGCATCTGGGGAATTGTGACTTATTCAATACGGAAACACCAATAGGATTAAAGATGGAAATAGGTAGCAGGTAGTAGGTAGCAGGTAGTAGGTAGCAGGTAGCAGTTAGCAGTTTTGGAGTGTATTTCCACTACTGCTATGTGCATCCTTGCCCCCCCAAAAAGCCGCAAAATCAAGCAGGATCCTGAAAAAGGGTCACCGCCCCGATCACTGAACGGGACAGGCGAGACCACCCCGATGCGATCGGGATAAACGCCGGTTCGCAAAGTCAAACTGACGCTTTTCTCAACTGCTACCTGCTACCTTGCAACTCCCAATCTCTGATTGTAAATCTCCCTCAACAACACCGATATGTACGCCCTGGTTGATTGTAACAACTTTTATGCGTCTTGCGAGCGGGTCTTTCGGCCAGAATTGGTGGGGAAGCCGATCGTGGTTTTGTCGCTCAATGATGGTTGCGTGATCGCCTTGAGCAATGAGGCGAAGGTGTTGGGCCTGCGGGTCGGCGCAGCTTATTTTGAGCACAAGAAGCTTTTTGCACAACATGGCGTCGCAGTCTTCTCGGCCAATTTCCCGCTGTATGGCAATATGAGTGGCCGGGTGATGGAGATTTTGGGCGAATTTAGCGATCACGTGGAGGTATATAGCATCGACGAGGCGTTTCTGAATTTGGAAGGAATGCGTTTTGTGGACCTGCAGGCACATGCGCTGCGGATGCGGCAACGTGTCACGAAGTGTACGGGCATTCCTGTATGCGTGGGTGTGGCCGCGACCAAAACGCTGGCGAAGGCTGCGAATCGTATCGCGAAAAAATTTCAAGACAAGACGGGTGGCGCTTATGTGATCGACTCCGAAGAAAAACGCTTGAAGGCGCTCAGGTGGCTCAAAATCGGCGATGTCTGGGGGATTGGCCGCAAGCACGCAAAGCGCCTCATGGAAATAGATGTGCAAACCGCCTATGCATTTACCCAACTCACCGACGCTTGGGTGTTGAAAAACATGGCTGTGGTGGGGCTACGCATGAAGCATGAGTTGATGGGCATTCCGCAACCAGACTCCGAGGATCCGCTGGCCAAGAAAAACATCACGACGACGCGCTCTTTTGAGACCAATTACACAGATCTCGCGCAATTGCGAGAGCGCATTTCCACGTTTGCGATGGCCTGCGCCAGTAAATTGCGCAAGCAACATTCGCTGTGCCGGGCACTCATAGTCTTCATCGACACCAATCGCCACCGCACAGACTTGCCCCAATACAGCCGCAGTCTCGCGATCAGTTTGCCTTTCCACACCAACTCCAGCATCGAGATTTCGAAGTTTGCGACCCAAGCACTCGCACAAATCTTCAAGGAGGGCTACCATTACAAACGCGCTGGGGTTTCGCTATATGAGTTTTCTCCAGAGGGGCAAGGTCAAATTTCGATGTTTCACAATAGCAATCCGCGGCATCTGAAACTGATGGAGGTCCTAGACAAAATGAACCTCAATTATGGACAGCACACGGTGAAACTCGCCTCTCAGGATCAGCAACGCATGTGGCTTGCAAGGCAAGAGATGTTGTCGCCAAGTTATGTTTCAAAATTGAGCGATGTGATCGTGGTGCGGGTGTGAGCGATAGATCTACAGTGCGATGCGCAGCCCGATGTAGTTTTCGACGTTGTCGGGTCTGTCTTCCCAGCGGTAGGTGTTGCGGCAAAAGACGGCGTAGTTGATGTAGGAGCCGCCGCGCAGCATGCGGTCGTTGCTGCTAGCGTTTTGTTCCCAGGCAGGAATTCGTTCGGGGTCTTCGTAATCTTTAGGGACGCGGTCGGCGCACCATTCCCAGACATTGCCACAGAGGTCATGGATCCCGAGCTCGTTGGGGGCCTTGCCACCGACGGGGTGGGTGATGAAGCCAGATGTGCCATTGTACCAGGCGATTTGAGCAAGATCGTCTGAGCCTGCAAATTTGTAACCTTTGCTGAGGTTGCCGCCACGCGCCGCATACTCCCATTCGTTTTCACGTGGGAGTCGATATTTCTCACCAGTGAGTTCCCGCAGTTTGTGGAGGAATTCTTGGGCCATGTTCCAGCTCACAGAATCCACAGGGTGCTCAGGTGAGGTCTGGAAATGGCTGGGGTTCTCGCCCATGACTGCGAGCCAGAGAGCTTGTGTGACTTGGTATTTGCTGATGTGGAAATCTGGGAGGGTGACGCTGTGGACGGGGTGCTCACGCGGATAGTCTTTGCAGCCCATGAGAAATGAGCCGCCTTGGACGAGGACCATGTGGTCGGCGATGGTTTTGAGGATTTCCATGGGGCGAAGATAACGCGAAGGCGCGCAAAGTCAGCTTTGTTTTATGGTTTTAACTGCAAAGCCAAGCACACTGCTGAGGATGAAAACCGCAAAGACCGCAAAGAAGCGCAAAGCCAAGCACGCTGCTGAGGATGGAAACCGCAAAGACCGCAAAGAAGCGCAAAGCCAAGCACGCCGCTGAGGATGGAAACCGCAAAGACCGCAAAGAAGCGCCCCGATCTCCGATACGGGACAGGCAAAGCCAAGCACGCCGCTGAGAAAGAAAACCGCAAAGGACGCAAAGAAGCGCAAAGCCAAGCACCATGGTTAGCTGCGCTGACCCCGATGCGGGATTCCTAATTTCTAATTTCTAATTGCCTGCGGCAATCCCGATACGGGTTTCCTCCCTGCTACCTACTACCTACTACCAACTACCAAGTCTATTGTTGTTGTACCCATTGCTCGGCAGGGGTTTTGGCGACGATCTTTACGATGGCACCGGGTTGGAGCACATATTCGCTGGCACCGAAGTGACTTTTGTTGCTGGCCTTCCAATCCCAAGTGTATCCCATGCGTGTCCAAGGATAGCCTTTGGTGGAGCCTACAATCTCTTGGTACATGGGTTTGTAGGTGCTGTTTTCTGGATTGAAGGCACCTGTAGGGGCCGTGCGCGCGCATTCGCAATCGTTGATTTCCGGGTCGCGGCAGGGCCTGAAGATGTTGGTGGGACGCACCAGCAATTCCATGTAAAAGCCAGATGTGTCGCCTTTGGGGGGCAGGCCGAGCAATTGCTCCATGCGGAGTGCGAGGTATTGACCTTTGAGGCGCTTGAGATGCAAGTCTTGTGCGGTCTGTTTCATCTGGGAATATTTGGTGACCCAGACGAGGTGGGTCCCCAAGGTGTCCATCATGCCAGGGCCTGGGTAAAATTTCATGGCCGCATAGCGGTTGGTCCATGTGACGACATGGACATACCCATCGGGATCTAGATCGGCTTCGGTGATGCTAGACAAAAATCGGTTGATGGTGGTCGCACCATCCGATTCAACGATTTTGGCAGTCTGGGCATCATAGATGGCTTTTTGGGTGGCCATTTCCTTGGCAGGAATGATCGTGCTAGCACAGCCCGTGAGGACCAAGGCTAGCGAGAGTATGATTGTAGGGAAACGCATGGCTTTAACAATAGCAATAACACAATATGTTGGTAATGATATGGATTTTTGGGGGAAAGTCCTTGCATCGACGCAGGAATATTTTTGGGCGATGCTTCCTCGGTACATGCCCGGTCACCCATCCATCAAAAACATCGGCGATGAAATCCCCATTAAAATCACCTCGCCAATGTCACACGCAAGGATTTGATCCAGGTGGCAGTGGATGCACGGAGTAGATACACGCCTGCAGCGAGTCCCTCGGTCGAAAATTCATGCCGGTTTGTGGCGGCGATATCGGCTTTGAATACCACACGCCCCGTCAAGTCCAGCAGATCCACGTGGGCTGGTGATTGCAATACCTCCGAAAATTGGATGGTAAGCCCACGGTCAAAAGGGTTGGGAAATGCGATGACCCCAGCGAGGGCTGATGGATCTAGGACTCCCACGGGGCAGGGTGTGAGGAGCGGGCCGCCGGGCGAGCCACCCAAGCAGCCCTCGATCCAGCTATTGGGATCTGTAATTGCAGACACCAAGCTCAGCAGTTCCAAGGTGTAGCCGCCACCATCTGGCCCCAAGACCCAAGGTGCAACATCGCCATAGACCATTGAAATTTGCTCGGTGTAGAATGCGTCAAAGATTCTCAATCCGTCGCCGCCATTGTTGAGGACGAAGTTGAAGGGGCCGACAATGTTGGTGACTGTCGGGTGCTGGGTGTGAAACGCCAATGTGTCTTCGCAGAAGACCAGGTAGCCACCTGCAGGAATGATTGTACCTGGGGGAAACGTAAAGAGATTGTCTGGATTGCCATTCTTGAAACGCCATTGACTCAGATCGACGCTTGCACTGCCAGCGTTGTGGAGCTCAAACCAATCGCCAGCGTCGGCCGTGGGCTCGGAGTTGTAATTGATTTCCGTGAGATAAATATCCTGCGCACCTTGGGAGCTACATGTCGTCGGAGACCCTGGGAGATTGGCATCCAGCCAAGAAATGCGCTGCCCAATCCACATTTTCAGGTAGTCGGTCTCCTCGGCATAGGTGAGGCCGACAAAATAATTCCAATTCACATCGACCCCAAGTATTGGCCAGCGCACAAAATTGCGGTCTTTGGATTCAGCCAAATGCACCGCCACGCTGTCGATCCACATATTTAATGTGTCGGTATGCAAGGGACCCTCCCTCAAAAAATCCCATCGACAGCGCAATTCAGTCTGCCACCTGGGGTCTTGCATGAATTTGGCCCACCAAAAAGGGACCTCTGGTACATAGCCTGGGCATACATTCCCAAAATTGTATTGGTAGCCCGATTGCAGATATGCATCGCAATAGTCGGCATTCCCAAAACTGAGGTTAAAATCCCACATGGGACCCGCACTCAGCCGGCCCCCGTAGCTGTCTTGTTGTTTATGCAGAAAACAACTGGAGCGATAGCCATCGACCGTGCGGCCGAGTTCTTGCATGATCATAAAATCCATAAAGGACTGTACGTCGATGTATTTGCGGTAGCCATTGACTGGATCGGCAAAGTTGACACCATTGTGAGCTGTCTCGAAATCAGTGACAAATGTCTGGATATATGTCTTTTGCACCTGTACGAGTTCGGTTTCCTCGGGGTCGTGAAATTGGAAGAAGACGTTGGGATTGATAGGGGAGGTCCAGTTGGGGCCGCCGGTGCCTGTCGTCTTGTCCACCTTTACGACATAGCCACCCGTAAGCGAGTCCCCCGCGATGTCGCCGATGTCCAGTTTGGGCAAGGCCAATCTGTTTTTGTCGATTTTGACGCGCTCATGGATTTCATAGACGCCCATATATTGGCCATCTATGAGCAGCTCGCAAAATCTTGTGTTGGGCGTGTAGTGGTTCATTCGCCCAAAAAGATGGTAAGCAAGCGTATTGCGCATCAAGGACTTGTCGGGATAGGGGGCATAGAGGATCCAGTCATTTTCAGAAGGCATGCCCAGGATGCGCACATTGTTGTTGGCACCGAGGCTGTCTTGCGTTTCAAATCCGTAGCTCTTTTTAGGATATTGTTGGGAGGTAGATCCCCTGATTTCGATGGCAATGCGGCCATCGAAGTCATTGAAGGCATCGCTGAGATAGTTGCGTGCGGCGCCGGGATTGGAAATGATGCCCATGTTGCAGACGACTCTCATACTATCGTTGATCGAGGCGCCGTGGGTCTCAATCAACACCAATGGCAGGTTGGAAGATGATATTGGCGGCACAAACCAAGTCGGATTGGGTCCAAAATAGGTGGTCGTGTTGGCGATCCCGAAGTGCAGCCAGGTGAGCGAAGACAAATCTGGGGAGTTGGCTGTCGCATTGTGTACCGTGAGTGCAAGCACATTGTTGCCGACCACCATGGCGGTGCGCAGCTTTGCACGCGTGACAATGAACTGCTCAGCGTCGCCACCTTGATACATGAGCGCCTCATGCTGGCCATTTGCAAATTGATTGTAGGGCGGACGGTCACCCGTGACAGCACCTAGATTGGAACGGGCGATCTCGACACCATTGAGGTAGGCGATGAATCCGTCGTCGTAGTCAATGCTCAGGAGCCCTTGCAAAATGACTGAGGTATCGGCAATGTTGAAATTCTTGCGGAGATAGACCGATGGCACAGCGGCGATGACCGTGTTGTCGTCGCCGTCGCCAAAACCGATGCCTCCTAGGCCGGCGCTCCAGGCGGCATCATTGAATGCTGCCGTTGGCCAGCCGACATTGGGTTCTGAGGTGCCAGGGAAATATTTCCAGCTGGAATTGAAATTGACTGCAGTTTCCCAATGATCGATTTGGGCGAATACTTGCGAAAAACAAAGGACCAAGAACAACAGAATGATAGACCTTGATTTTTTCATCGGCTGAAATCTCTATTCCTCCAATATAGACATTGGAAGCTGGGCTACAAAACCGATTGGTTTTATGTAGCACGGCAAATCTCAGCTACGCATACTGTCCTACAGGGCAGGAGGCATGCATTCTACAAGGATATTCGTACTGAAGGCGCATATCTGAGAATTTTGGAACCGATTGAAATTTCATTCCCGAGGGCAAGGGCGGGCTAAAAAAAAGACCCCGAAATTTCCGAGGTCTTGAAACAATTATCAATCAACAAAAGGGTAGAGTCTTTCAATAGCGCTGCCCCACAGAGTTGAAGGCGGCGTCGAGCACGTTGATGAGCCATGCGATCACGGCTGCGATCGGGATGAAGAGGCCCGAGAGTGGCAAGAAACCGGGAAAAAACGTAATGTAACCCCAGAAAAAAGAGATGGCCAAAAAGACGATCCCTTTTGCATATTGCCGCTTGAACAGCTGTCCCAAGCCTGGAAAGATCGCGGAAGCAATCGCAGGGATGGTATAAAGGCCGTTTTTAGATTTTGTCAAAATTCCCATCGGATAAATCAGTGATAAATGTATTTGTTGACTTGTACGCGCAACCATGCAGCTTGTTGGGATGCGAGCATGAATTTTTGTGGAATTGGTGGCGCTAGTGGTGGCATTCCTAGGAATCTTGAACCGCAAGCCGCTTACTGCTTGCGTCCTGCCAATGCCAAGCCTGCTGGCCAAAGCTGGTAATCCAACCTGCCCGCCACCAATTTGTAACAATAGCGCAGCGTGCCTGAGGTATTGGCTGCCCCCTCGACCTCAAACTCATAATCTTTGGTCGTCGTCTCCACGCAGATCTCCAATAGTCCATCGCCGTCGATGTCCAAGACCCATGTACGGGTCGTGCTTTGCATCATGTTGGGGATGTGCTTGTAGGCCGCAGCGTCGATGACAAGCATGACCGAATCGGTCAGGGTATCCACAATGCATAGTCGCACCGTCTCCTTTGCCTTTTCGCCGACGAGGTAGCAGCGGTATCGATGGGACTGATCCAGTGAAAATGTGCCGAGACAATCGATGTAGCTGGGAGGTTCATGGGGATTATCGATTCTGAGCGGCCGTGGAAGCTTTTTCCCCTCGCCCCAGAATTGATCGACACTGATGTATAAGGTATCGAACTTCAGCGTGGCGAATCGGCTCTCCAATTTTGGATTTAAGCTTTGACTATTGCCAAGCAAGGGCACGAAAATACCGATGAGGAAGCCGATGAAATGGGGGAGTAGGTTTCGCATGGACGATCGATTTACAAGCGTGGATCAATAAGGCGCAGTTCCAGACCGAGCAGGGTATAGACACATTGATAGACAGCGTCAAATGGTTGACCTGCCACAAATCGTTTCAGGGCTTCTTTGGCGAGGGAATACTCGCGCACAGCGGTCTCGCGTTTGAGGCGCAAGTTGCGTTGCTGCAAGACGAGCAGCATCGCTGGCGCATCGTAGTTGGGGCCAAAAAGCAGCCGCAAGTGCTCTTTGCAGCGCACCTTGATCCAAGGTTGCATCAATTCCGCACTCTTTTCCATGCGCATTTCTTGCGGGCCGATCACGATCCCCGGGCTGCCTTGTACATTGAGCTCCTCCCACCAAGCAGTGAGTGCGCGCAGGCTATTTTCGCTGTCGAGATCAGCTTGCATGCAGACCGATGCCTGAAACGACGCTCCCAAGGCCACGACGATTTGTTCGATCAAGGCTTGTTGCAAAAGCTGGGATTGCCCTAGCAACACCTGACCCTCGACCGCGAGCAATTGGTGAATGTACCATATAGGCTTGTCTGCGCTGCCTTTTTGCTGCTTGGCAGCTGCCTGCTGATAGGTCTCGACGGCTTTTTGCTCCTCTAGCATGCGTTTGAGCAAGTTCTCCACCGGCAGACCGCGCTTGCGGGCAGCTTCCAGTTGGCGCTGCGCTACTGCGAGGCTGTGCAAGGCTGTATGGGCGACGCCGTCATGCATCCGCGAGACGTAGCAGGGCGCCTTGGCTGTGATAGGTGCTGCAACCGCTTCCATGCAGATCCAATCGCTTTTGAGCTGCGACCAGGTATCTTCACGCTCAAGGGCTTGGGACATCGAGATCAGAAAGGCTTGCTCGGCATCGGCGTCGTCAAAGTAGGGGCGCCCTGATCGGGTGTAAACGCTGCCGAGGCCTTGGCCTGTGAGTGCAAATCGGCGCTCGGCGACTGCGGCGTTGCGGCACAGCACGATGGTGACCGCCGTGCCATGGTATTGTGGTCGCGCAGTGAGCAGAACGACGCCTTTTTTGCGGTAGTAGTCAATGGCTTGCGCAGGATGCTCGAGCAGCCCTGGCAGTGTGCTCACGGTCGGGGGACTGATCGTGGCTGGCGCATAGATGAGCCAGCGGGAATGCACTCCCCTGGCAATCAGGTGGCAACCCAATGACTGGAACGCGGTTTCGTCCAGATTCAAATTGTAGCCATCGGTCGTGCTCACCAAAACCTGGGGACTGGTCCATTCCATGCTGATGCTATGGTCCACCACAGTCGTGGACCGTGGCTGCCCGATCCAATGCATCGGCCGACTCGGCTGGCAGTGGATCGCCATTGCCGGTACCGCAAGGGTGCTGCGTTCGGGATACCGTAGGGCCGTGAGTTCTCCACCAAAGACGCAGCCTGTGTCGATGTTCACCGTATTATTTTCCCAGCTTGGCTCGGGGATGGGCGTATGACCATAGACCACGAGGGCGGTGCCGTCGTAATCTGTTGCCCAGTTTTGCCGCACGGGCAAGCCAAATTCATCGGTTTCCCCTGTGGTTTCCCCATAGAGGCAAAAAGAATGGATTTCTCCGCTGCTGCGCCCATGCATGCCCGCCTTGAGTCCTGCATGCGCGACCACGAGTTTACCACCATCCAATTCAATATGGGTGCTCAAGCTTTCGATGAACTCCTTGACCTCGGCGTGAAATGCTGCTGGGTAGCCTTCGAGTTGCGCCACAGTTTTTTCCAAGCCATGTTTGAGTTGCACTTTGTTGCCACTGAGGTGGCGCATGAGTTTGTCGTCGTGGTTGCCAGGCACACAGTAGGCGTCGCCCATGGCCACGGTGTCCATCACGAGTCTGAACACGCCTGGTGAATTGGGGCCTCGGTCACCGAGGTCGCCGACGAAGATGAGTTTGCGTCCAAGGGGGTGTTGCACCCGTATGCGGGACTGCTCGGCTGTGGCGGGTGTAACTACATAGCCAAGCTTCGCGACGAGTTGCATCAACTCGTCGAGGCAACCATGTACATCGCCGATGATGTCAAATGGCGGGCCGATTTCCCGCATGTCGCTGTGTGCCTTGAGCCGACGCAGACTGATGTCGGTCTCCTCGAGGCCAATGCGATAAATGGTTTTGAGCCCTTCTTCCTTGAGGAAATTGATGGTCTGCTCCATCGTGCTGATTTGCCGGCGAATGATCGCGCGGTCTGGGCTGCCGATGCGCGCAAGGTTGCGTGCGATGCAGGTCTCTGCGGGGGTATCGAGGACGATCGCTGCGAGGCGCACATGGTATTTGCGTGCTAGTCGGCGCAACTCGGCGCGGTCGATGGGGGTGAGCAGCTCTGCATCGACGATGCAGGACTTGCGGTATTGCAACCTGATCTCGATGGCCCTGTACATCAAAGCCATCGTCTCAGCGTGCAATTTGTCGTGGGAACCGTCGTCGCCAGTGATCGCTGCAAATTGAGCTTGCGATATGACTTCGGATGCCTTGAAGTATTGGGCTGCAAAATAGGATTTTCCAGCTCCTGACGGGCCTATGAGCGCGACGAGGGTAAATTCGGGGAGTTTGATTTCCATGGCTTAGATGGTTTCAGTGGCGTCGAAAACGGCAATTTGGAGATCAGGAAATGCTGCGCCGTGCGCATGCAGTTGCAGGGCATAGGGAAATGCCTTGGTGATGCCCGAAGCCCAATTTTCAAATTGTGTGGCATCATTTTCGATCCAGATGAGGCGCTTGGGACGCAAGTAGCCCAGCAGCATGCTTTCGATTGCCGGCCATTGCCTGGCTGGCAAGGTGGCTCTTACCCCTAGCACTACCACGACATCATTCCCCAAAAATTGAGGGTTTTTGAAGGATGGGACATTGGGGACCAGGGACATTTTGCGTTTGTCATCGACTGGAATGTGCGTTGCGTGGTTGAGCTGATGCAGGATGCCCTGCAAAACATCGACGTCATGGTGCACGAGTGTGACATTGCTCACTTGTAGCTCTGCGGCTATTTGTTGCGCCCATTCTGCCGATGTTGCATTGACCAAAAGGACTTTTGCAAAGGGATTTTCGCGGAGAAGCGTCAAGGTCTGGGCCAATGCTGCTGCCTCCAAAGCTGCATGGCCTTCTGGAAACAGGAGGGGTGCTTTGGACGCCTCATCATCTTCCTCCATGAGGTTGCCAAGTGCCGTGCGTTTCTGGAAATTGGGGTAATGGGCGATGTGATGTGTGATGGCGGCTAGCTGTGGATGGCTCGCAAAGTGCTGATTGGTCAGCAGGAGCAGGGCGCGGGTTTCATCCTCACCGATCCAATAGAGGTGATCGTGGTCCATGGCACAAAGTAAAACTTGCAACTGTGCCAAGGCGATGGGCAGCGTCTGCTTGCCACGCAGCCTTAGATCGATGCAAGCATTGGCGCCGCATGCGCCGACACCTATGGTGTGCTCCTCGATGCTCAGTTGCCAACCGAGCGGCCGAAACCAAGCATGTAGGCTACTTACATCAAGGGTCGTCTGCACAGCTGTGATCACAATCTCCAATTGCAGACTGTTGTGATCGTCTATTGCCAATGCTTTTTCAAATGCTTTGCCGATCGCCAAGGACATGAGCGCGTTGCTTGTGTAGGGAACGGCATGCACAAACTGCCGCAGGGCATGGCCTGCACCCGTGAAAGGCGTCTCACGGGGCAGTCGCTCAGCGGCGACTTCCATAAGCAAGGTCATTTCGCAGCAATCCTCTTCATACTGAGGGAAAAAGACCAAGGCTTTGCCAAAGGCAAATTCCGCAGTGTGGACGCGCTCGGCATCCATTTCTAGGCATTTCGCCAAGGTTTTTGCGTAGGCACCTTTGTGAAGGATGTTGATCAACATCTGGGGTCAGTGTTTTTTGATAGATTGAAGCGGTTGCGCCTTTGAAAAAGGCGATCGCAGCATGAACTTAAGTACAAAGCAGGTAGATTGAAAATGAAAATGGAGAATGTACGCATGCGCCCATTCTCCATTTCCTATGCATTAGGCAAAAACTGAGGCTTAGGAATTAATTCTAAATCACTTCCAACATTATGCTTGTCTTTTTGGCCCCTGACCGCGTTGCAAAATTGGCCAGTAGCGCTGCTACTGACCAATTTTGCGCCTTGTCAGGAACCAAAAACCCTGCGCATAAAAGTTGGAAGTGATTCAAAAATCATTCCTTAGTGCCAGATTACATCGATCGGGATATTGTGAGCGATCACCAAGGAAACGATCGACATCAACTTGATAAGGATGTTCATCGATGGGCCCGAGGTATCCTTGAAAGGATCGCCTACGGTGTCACCCGTAACGGCAGCCTTGTGGGGATCGGAGCCTTTGTAGAAGATCTTGCCATTGATATCGACACCCTTTTCAAAGGATTTCTTGGCATTGTCCCAAGCACCGCCAGCGTTGCTTTGGAAGATGGCCATGAGCACACCAGCCACGGTCACACCTGCGAGCAATCCGCCAAGCACTTGCGCACCAAAGATGAAACCTACAAATACTGGAGCAGACAAAGCCATTGCACCAGGCAAAATCATTTGCTGGATCGCGGCCTTTGTCGAGATCTGTACGCAACGGTCATAGTCAGGTTTGGCCTCAGGCTTGCCTTCAAGCAAACCCGGGATATCGCGGAACTGACGACGAACTTCCTCTACCATGTACATTGCAGCCTTGCCGACCGCGCTCATCGCGAGTGATGAGAATACAAATGGGATCATGCCACCGACAAAAAGTCCGCCCATGACATAGGCGTTGGAGATGTCAATCGTCGTGATGCCTGCGCTGATTTTGAAGGCAGCAAAGAGAGCGACGGAGGTCAAAGCAGCCGAAGCAATGGCAAAGCCTTTGCCGATAGCAGCGGTAGTATTCCCCACGGCGTCCAAGATATCGGTGTTTTCACGCACTTCTTTGGGCAGGCCGCTCATCTCGGCGATACCGCCAGCGTTGTCGGCGATCGGGCCAAAGGCGTCGATTGCAAGTTGGATACCCGTGGTGGCCATCATGCCAGAGGCAGCGATCGCGATGCCATAGAGGCCAGCGACTTCGTAGGAGGCAATGATGCCTGCCGCAAGGATCAGCACTGGGATAGCAGTGCTCATCATGCCTTGGGCAAGTCCAGCGATGATATTGGTGGCAGCACCCGTGGAAGACTGGCGCACGATCGTGCGCACAGGATACTTGTCCATCGCCGTGTAAAACTCAGTGGCGATCGAGATCAACGTTCCCACACCAAGACCGATCAAAGTCGCGAAGAAGACCGACATGGCTGTAAATTCAACGGCACCTTCTTTGAGGACGCCGGTTGGCAGCACATTGGTGATGATGAAGTAGGATGCGATAGCCGTCATGATGACTGCGCCAAAGTTACCCATGTTGAGTGCAGTTTGCGGATTGCCACCTTCTTTGACCTTGACCAGGAATGTGCCGAGGATCGAGAAAATGATGCCAGCACCAGCGATGATCATCGGGAGCACGATGGCAGAGAGACCGTTGAAATTGTCTGAACCGACGGCGACGGCAGCGCCGAGCACCATCGAGCCGACCACGGTGGAGACATAGGAGCCAAACAAGTCGGCGCCCATACCTGCGACGTCGCCCACGTTGTCACCGACGTTGTCGGCGATCACAGCTGGGTTGCGTGGGTCATCTTCAGGAATGCCCGCCTCGACCTTGCCGACCAAGTCAGCGCCGACGTCGGCAGCTTTGGTAAAGATACCACCACCTACACGTGCAAATAGCGCAATGCTTTCAGCGCCCAGGGAGAATCCCGTGAGTACGCCAAGTACATTGCCCATTTTGGCATGTGCGTCTGCGCCTATGGCCTCGCCAATGAAGTAGTAATGAAAGAGGATATAGAGACCAGAGAGGCCCAAAACAGCCAATGAGGCCACACCGATACCCATCACAGCACCACCAGCAAAGGAGATGTCTAGGGCTTTGGTGAGGCTGGTGCGGGCGGCTTGCGCTGTACGCACGTTGGCTTTTGTTGCGATGCGCATGCCCAAATAGCCTGCAAGGGCTGAGAGGGTTGCTCCGATCACAAACGACACTACAATCAACGGACTGGCAGCACCGTGGGCATTCGAAGGATCGGAGGCGTCGCCGCCACCGATAATGGAAATTGCCCCTAGCAGGCCTGAGGCCAAGACCACATAGATCGCGAGTACTTTGTACTCAGCTTTGAGAAAGGACATCGCTCCATCGGCGATATAGCCGGCGATCTCTTTCATGCGGTCATCACCTTGGTCTTGCTTGAGAACCCAAGCTGCCCGGATGTAGATGAAGAGTAGGCCAAGGATGGCCACTCCAGGAATTGCAAATATCAGACTGTTCACTTCGTATTCGTTTCTTGAACCTTAAAAAAAAACGCGGCCCAATATTACCTCATTTTCACCAATGCGCAAAAACCATACACCGAATTGAGGAATGAATTTTTTGAAAGGTTGGAGGAAGCTTGCAAATCATGGGAAAGAATCCTCGGACTGAGAGGCAGGAGCAAGGCTGGTCAGTCAGTTTGAATCAGTAGGCAACACGGTGGGATTCAAACTGCCCAAGAAGGGAACACGTTTGCTCTTGGCTTGCATGATTGACAGTAGGAGAAGGGGGGGCTGATGGCTAAAGCATTG
>JANORP010000443.1:0-27277 GCA_031415375.1 Bacteroidota bacterium
CCTTCAGCCAACAAGGACGCACCCTGCACAGCCAAAAGCTCGTCGTCCAAAGATGATGGGGCGGTCGGGAAAGCATCGCCACTAAAAAAAATGCCTATCGTGTACTTTACGCACTGAAATGTCAGCGGGTAAAGTTCACGATAGGCATCAAAAACAATTCCTCAACCTCAATCAGCCTTCAAAAACCGTTGGGTCTGCACGCCATTGTCGGTAGCGACCTTGACGAAATAGACGCCTTGCGGTAGCGTGCTGAGATCGACGCTGGCTTGCTGACCCTTGAGTCCACTTGCTTGATGAATGCGCTTGCCCATGGCATCGAAGACGGTAATTTCGCGCAACGAATTGAGCGGGTTGTGCAAGGCCACATTCAGGTGATCACGCGCTGGCACAGGATAGACCGCAAGGTTTTCAACGATGAGCGGATTCTTTTTGCTCACCATGAGCGCAGCATCGATCATTGCAAAATAGGTCGAGCCAGGCCCCTCAGGGATCAACGTATGGTTGTTTTGAAAGCCCGAAATATCTTGGTGCATATTGCCAAGGACCTGGTTGGTGTTGTCGTAGGCATCGGTGCCAAGCTGACTCACGTAGAGCGCACTGTCCAAGATTTGGTAGGTATAACCAGATTGTAGGCGCGCGCGGATGATGAGCTCCACAGGATGGTTAAACGTCAAGCCACCGTTATTGACATTGGAGACAAAGGCGCTCCAGTCATTGGTGGTCAAGACGGTATTCCATGCGTTGGCTGCCGGCACGCTTGCATCCCAAGGATCAAATCCCTGATAAGGATTGGTCGTTCCGGAATCTACAAATGCCACATACAGGATGTTGGAGAAAATCGAAGTCACGTTGGTGATCCCGCAGCTGCAAAACTCATTGGGGGTGCCAGAAGCAAGCCTCAGATTGGTGACGGTGATTGAAACGTCGGTATTGCCCGGCGTTTCATAGTGGACGGTCACAAAGACCGAGTCGTGTGGCTGCACACAAGCCTGGGCTTGGTGTCGCGAAATCGCAAGGAAGCAGAAGGTAAGCAACAAGAGCGAAGTGAGTCTAGCCATCAATTTCATAAGCAATTCTAATGATGTGGGTAAAAAAGATAATCATCAATTTAATGTACATTTATTTGACAAGCAATGCTATTTCCAAAAAATATTACGCAACCAAAGCGAAAAATATAGCCGTATCTTGTTGATAATCTATCAGTTGTACAAGAGCAGGCTTACAGCGATCTCTCAAAACAAATGATGCTCCAATTTCAGGAATATGATCCAATGCGCAAGCGGCATGAAATTTTATCACAGATCAGGCCGCTCTTTTACGAATAGATATTCGCCTAAAAGCCTACTTTTGTCCCATGCGGCCAAAAGACTTGGAAAAGCGTGAAGCGATCAAGCAAGCCACCTTTGCATTGGTGGCCGAGCACGGCGTGCCTGCCTTGAAGATGGCCGACCTTGCCAAGCGCGCAGGAGTCTCGGCTTCTAGCCTCTATACCTATTTTGAGGACAAAGACCACCTGATCCAGACGCTCTTTCGTGAGGTCATGAAGACCATGGTAGGCTTGGCAATCCAAGAATTCCAATCCGATAGGCCCTACAAAATCAATCTCAAGGAGTTTTGGATAGCCTACCTCCGCTACCGCATTCAGCACCACAATGAAATCTTGTTTTGCGAGCGCGTAAAAGCCTCGCCCTATTTCCAAAAAACGGTGACAGAGACCAAAATGATGGAATTGGCAGTGCCGATGCAACTCATACGTCTCGGTCAGGAGCAACTTTTGCTCAAGGAAATGGACGAAAGGATACTCTTTGCAGCGCTAGACGGCATGGCCGAGCGCATGACCACGCTCTTTACGAGCGGCGAGATGTCGCCCACCGAGGAAAATATAGCGTATTGCTTTACGTTGTTGTGGGATTGCATCAAAGCATGAAACCGCTATCTTTGTCGAATATATATTCGTGTAACAAGGACTCTGGATGTCACCATATTGGTTTTTTGGAAGGTAAAACGATAAATTGGCTTATATAAAATCACCCTCACGATGAATAGAAGGGACTTTTTCAAACTCACAGGATTAGGGGCAGGTGCACTGTTCATCGCGCCGACCGTGCTTGCCGCCGCATGGACAGATGTTTGGCAGGCCGAGGACGCGGTGAAATTTGCAGTCGCGCACGCCCTTGCACAAGGTGCGACCTACGCAGATGCACGCATCGGCCCCTGTGTACTCACTGGTCATGAGACAGACTTTGCGCCGCTCGGCTTGCTCGATACCGACCTGCTCGGCATGCGCATCTGCACACCTCAAGGCTGGCGCAAGCTTGTGATCCGTGATTTTGACAGAGCGGCCATTCAAGACAATCTGGCGCACGCTTTTCAGCCCGCTCAGGAGGCAGCAGCCCCACGCACCCACTGGCTCACAGCACAGTTTTGCAAGCATACAGTGCTCGCACAGCGCAGCAGTGACGATGCCATCGACGCCCAGATCAATATGGCCATGCTGCGCTATGGGCAACAATTGGCCATGCCTGCACATGGCCCACACATCCTCTTTTGCGACATCCTTTTGCACCAATAAATCATGGCTGAGAAAATCACCACCACCCTCAACGGTGCGCAACGCACGTTTACCGCAGAGATTGAAACCAGTGCCATCGAGCTCATTCGTGGGCAAGCGGGCCTCACAGGCACCAAATTGGTTTGTGGATCGGGCGCGTGTGGCGCCTGCACCGTGCTCGTCGATGGGGCACCACATTGTAGCTGCATCATGCCCGCCATCCACATGGAAGGCAAGCAGATCACCACCGTCGAGGCACATGCCCAAAGCGACCTGCACCCCGTCCAAAAGGCCTTTCTAGCACATGACGCACTGCAATGCGGCTACTGCACCCCCGGCTTCATCAACGAGGGCATTGCATTTTATGACAACTGGAAGAGGAATGCCCACCGCAAGCGCCCCACGCGCGCAGACATTGCCCACGCCATGGCGGGTCACTACTGTCGTTGCGGGGCCTACCAGGGCATCTACGCTGCGATTGCCGATGCCTGCGAGGGTAAATATGAAGGCCCTGAGATGCCAACCTATCTGCGCAGCGATGGACCTGCCAAAGTCACAGGCGCAGCCAAATACACGACCGATATCGCCCTTCCTGGCCAATTGGTGGGTGTGATTTTTCGTTCGCGCATTCCACATGGCAAGATCAAGCGCCTCGACCTCAGCAAGGCACAAGCCATCCCTGGCGTCAAGGCGATATTGCGTCTCAAAACAGATGACATCACACACTATGAAGGTGAGCCCCTTGCAGCACTTGCCGCTGTGGATCATGCAACGGCGCTCGCAGCGCTGCATGCCATCGAGGTCGAATATGAGCCGCTTCCCTTTATCATGGACATGCGCGCTTCCATGAAGGCAGACGCGGTGCAGATCGTCCCCGAAGACAAAAAACAAGTGCCTTCGGCCTCTGAGGCACCACCCTTTCCCGGCAGTTGGGAGGGCAATGTGCGCAAGACTTTGCTCAGCATTTCCTCATCCGACAAGTCCAAGGCCAAGCGCAAGATCGAAAAATCACTACCCGAAAGCGCGACACACTATGAAGCCACCTTTGTGACGCCCACGCAGTTTCACACGACCTTGGAGCCACATTGCGCCGTGGCCGATTGGCGGGAAAATGATATGCTCACCGTCTATGCATCCACCCAAGGCATGTATTTCCTCGCCAAGGATATTGCGGAGCGGTACAAGTTGAAGGAGGAAAATGTGGAGGTGATCGCCGAGCACGTCGGCGGTGCATTTGGTGCTAAACTCACGCTGCACACTGCCATCAAGACCGCAATAGAGCTGTCGCGTGCAGCCAAGACACCTGTCGCGGTCATCTATTCCCGTGCAGAGGAATTTTCAGAAGCAGGCTATCGCCCATCAGCGGAAATCGAAACGACCATCACAGCCGACCCCGATGGCAGCAATGCCGCCTATACCATGGCCGCCTATGGCAATTCTGGATATGCCATCGGCTCCAATATTGCGGATATCTCTGGACTCGGCTACACAGGCATCGCCAAGTCGCTGGTCGATTATGATGTCTTGACCAATTTCCAACCTGGCGCAGCGTTTCGTGCACCAGGTGGTCCAGCGGCCTGTTTTGCATTGGAGCAGGCGATCGACCAACTCGCCGAGCAGCTCAAGCTCGATCCCATTGCGTTTCGGCGTAAATGGGAGGAGCATCCGGGTTACCTGGCATTGTTTGATTGGGTGGAAAAACTGCCTTTGTGGAAACAGCGCGGCATGATAGCTGGCGCGTCACGCTCCAGCGCCAAGGACGGAATTGTCTCAGGCGTCGGGGTCGCTTTTGGCGGATGGATGCACATTTACATGCCCACCGTCGTGGTCGAGGTCGAGGCGCGCACATCAGGTCTCACGGTGCGCAATGCCGTCCAAGACATGGGCCAAGGCGCACGGTCTGTGCTTTCCAAGGCCGTTTCCGATGTATTTGGCATCCCCATACAAGACATCAAGGTCGAGATCGGGCATAGCACCTATGCCATCGGCCCGAGTTCAGGTGGTAGCCGCACGACCGCCTCGATTTACCCAGCGGCAGTGGAGGCCGCCGAGAAATTGCAAGTTGCGATCCTCAAGGAAGTAAGCCAGAAACTGACCTTGGTGGATGCAAAAATCAACCCCAAAGGCATCGTGCACGCAGGTGGATTGCTGCTTTGGGCGGAGTCTTTCCAGCATATTACGTTGCTGCGGGCAGACGCCAAGCGCGGGCACAACGATGGGTTCAATCCCATGGGCCTGCTCCCCTTGGGGCAAGACATGGAACTCGGTCAAAATCGTTCCTATGGCGTCTATGTCGTCAAAGTCGAGGTAGATACCCTGCTCGGGCAGACAAAAGTGACCGAGGTGCATGGTGCCATGCGTATCGGGAAGGTACACGTGCGTCCACTTGCCGAGAGTCAATGCCAAGGCGGCGTGATCCAAGGCATCAGCCATGTGCTGTATGAGGACCGCGCCATCTGTCCCACCACGGGTCGGCTGCTCACCCGGGGATTGGAGGATTATCACCTCGCAGGCATCGGAGACATGCCAGAGATCCATATCGATTTCATCGAGGAGGGTTTTGAAATGGTGAAGCAAAAAGGCGTGGGCCTTGCAGAATTGTGTACCATTCCTGTGGCAGGGGCCGTCGCCAATGCGATCTACAACGCCACCGGCTATCGGCCATTGGTCGCGCCCATTGTTCCTCAACGTATGCTCGCGGGTCTCAAAGCATAATATCGGAAAGAAAACACTATGAGCACAATCGCAAACACGATTTCATCCGCCCAAAATGCCAAAGGCGAATACCGAGCTGGCGGCACAGATGTCATGGATCGCCACCGTCACCAAGTGACGACGGGCCCGATCGTGGACATTTCCCGCATTCCTGACCTCGACAAGATCGCCTTTGCCGCAGACGGCACATGCAGCATCGGGGCTTTGGTGACCATCGATCAGCTCGCCCAAAACGAATTGATCATTGCGCACTATCCTGGCCTTGCGCAAGCCGCAGGCCATCTTGCCAATCCGCAAATCAGGCAGGCAGCGCGTCTCGGCGGCGCTTTGTTGCAACGCAATCGCTGCTGGTACTACCGCCATGAGGACATCTCATGCTTCAAAAAAGGTGGCGACTCCTGCCCTATGCGGGAAGGCAATCATCAATATGGCGTATGCTTTGATCTCGGGCCTTGTGTATCGCCCCATCCAAGCACGCTGGGCATGGCCTTTTTGGCCTATGATGCGCAAATCGAAATCGCGGGCAATGGACGCCGCAATATCGCCGCTTTGTATGGCGATGGCAAGCAGGCCGTCAGCGATCATCTATTGAAAGACGGCGAAGTCTTGACGCAGATTCATTTGCCGAAGCCACTGCCGCAAGAGTTGGCAAGCTATTTCAGGAGCATCAGCCGTGCACAAGCCGAATGGCCGCTGGTGGAGGTATTGGTGCGCGGCAGTGGAGAAACGCTGCACACGATGGACAAAGTGCGTGTCGTGATCGGCGGCGTCGCCAATGTGCCCTTGTCACTCCCGAATGTAGATGCCTTTTTGAATGGAAAATCCGCCCATCCCAAGACCTACAAGGAAGCTGGCCTCCTTGCGATCCAAGGTGCCAATCCCTTGACCGGGACGCAATACAAATTGGAGTTGATCTCCAATGCCGTCGCGGTCACATTGCAGCGCGCATTTTCCTATCTGGAGCCATTCGAAGGCCACTAAATAGCAATTCCAAAAATGGCTGCATCTCACAGTGAAATCCGCAATATTCTCGGCGTCATCGCAGCGGCTACATTGCCCATGACCGAGATGGCTTTGGCGACGGTCGTCGATGTCGAAGGCTCTTCCTATCGCCGTACGGGGGCACGCATGCTGATCTTGCAAAACGGCCACTGGACGGGCACGATCAGCGGCGGGTGCCTGGAGGGCAATGCCTTGCGCCGCGCGCGCGAGGTCATGCGCACGCAAATCCCGCAATTGGCGACCTATGACACCCGCACCGACGATGACGCCAAAGCACTCGGCGCAAGCTTGGGGTGCAATGGCATCATCCAAGTCTGGATCGAGCCGATGACTGCCGTCGTCGTGGAGGGATTGCACATCTTGCAGGCTGCATTTCTGGGCCATGTAGCGGCATGGTTTGCACGCCCGCTCAAGATGGATGCGGGAGCACCGTTTTCGTTGATGGGCGAGCAGGATGCAGGATGGTCTATGTCGATCCCGCTGCGGTATGAGGAAGGCCTGCAATCCCATTTGCTGGCCGATGGCGAAGTGCTATTTGCGGTGGAGCAGGTGCAGCCCGCCTTGCGTTTGCTCATCTTCGGCGGCGGCGACGACGCCCGCCCACTCTGCCAATTGGCGGCGCAAATGGGGTGGCGCGTGACGGTGACCGACGACTGCAAAGCCAAGGCATTGCCTTTGCGATTCCCTGAGGCTGAGCATGTCTTGCAGCTCGACCGCAATATTGCAGCCGATGCCCTGCAACCCAATGCTTATACAGCTGCTGTATTGCTCTCCCACAATTACGCCTACGACCTTGCCATCGTAGCGGGCTTGCTACCGTTTGCATTGCCCTATATCGGCATTTTGGGTCCTCGCAAACGCTTTGAAAGGATGGATGCCGAACTCGGCGGCCTACTGCGAGATCTCGCTGCGGTCCATGCGCCGATCGGTTTGGACATCGGCGCGCAGACGCCGTTTGAAATCGCCTTGGCGATCGTGACCGAGGTCCAAGCCGTCTTGGCAGCCCGCCCTGCGGGCTTTTTGAAGGCGCGTGAAAGCTATATCCATCACCGCAAACAGCTACAGCCATGACCAATCTCGCCATCGTATTGCTTGCAGCGGGTGGCAGTACCCGCATGGGTTCGCCCAAGCAACTCCTCGACTTCAAAGGTAAAAAGCTGATTCAGATCGTCGTCGAGCGGCTCTTGGCATGCCGCTGCTTTCCTACAGTCGTCGTGCTCGGCGCACAAGCGGGAGCTATTGCGCCCTATTGCGGCTACCACGATTTGAATGTGATTGAAAACCCCAATTGGCAAACGGGCATGGCAAGCAGCATTCGCTGCGGGTTTGAATTTGTGGAAACGATGTTTCCTGACGCGGGCCATATTTTACTGGCCTTGGTGGATCAGCCACATGTCGAGGCGGAGCACTATTATGCCTTGGTGGAGACGTCGGAGCGATTTCCTGACAAGGTGATCGCCGCCTATTATGAGGGGCAAGTCGGCGCGCCGATGGTGTTTCCGCGTCGGCATTTTGCCTTGCTGTCGCGCCTCACAGGGGATCGCGGCGCGGGCGCCGCCGTGCGTGCCCTCGATCCTGCCGATGTGGTGCAGGTGCCGCTGCCATTGGCGGCGGTGGATTGGGATCGGCCGGGGGATGTGGGGAATCAGTGAAGGGTTTATCTCGGCATTCAGGCGCTTTGGAACTGATTGGAAAATTATTTGCTTATCGGGATGATGACCAGCAAGCCAAATTTCTTGTCACTTCGACCCGAGCCTTCTTTTTATTGTTCAGATAATCAATTGGTTGCAAAATTTGAGTCCGAGGCCTCTGGCCGAAGGACTGCTGACCATTTGCCTCCGGCAATCGAAGCCTGTTCTCGTTTGCCGGAGGCAAATGGTCGATCGTCCTTCGGCCAGAGGCCTTGGACTCGATCACCTGACGAGACCTTTTGTCATTCGATCAAAAGGTCCCTCAGCAGCTGCGGGATGGTCACTTGATATAACGAATCTTGAGCAAATACTGGTCAAGGGCTCGATAGGCGTAAAAGATTATCCCTTAGCGCGTTCTCCCCTTTTCTTGTGCAATCTCCTCCGCAATATATTCCGCATCGCGACTCACGCCGCCCATATTGGAGCTGTCGGCACGGTGCATGAACCGCAAGCCTACAAAGTACAAGCCTGCCACGTCGATCGCGACACCACGCACCTGACGTGGCACACCTTGCGCATCGCAGATGGGCAATTGTAGCCAGCTATAATCATTGCGGTAGCCTGTCGCCCAGACGATGCTCGTGACATCCTCTGCCCCTTGCCCATCATCGAATTGTGGCTTGCCATTCTCAAAACCAGTGAGCATGCCGCGTCGATTGAGTCCCGTTTCCTGCACGATCTGACGCAAGCTCTTACCGATGAGTAAATCTGCCCCTCCATTGCCGAGCATTTTTTGCCCCAGCCACGATTCCCTTCGGATCGCCATGGCCCCCGTCGCATACAGCCACCAATAAATGTCCTTGCCCAAGAATCGGCGGGGCAGATGCTTGGTCTCTGGACCACTCAGATAGACCTTTCGCGTCGCAGCAAGTTCGGTGGCGATTTGCGTGCCGCTCGCTCCCGTGCCCACCACAAGCACATGCCCATCAGGCAATTGCGCGGAATTTCGGTAGCGAGCGACATGGATTTGAAACAGATTCTCATCGGTCTCACCCTGCACCTTTGGGACAAATGGCGTCGCAAAAGTCCCCGCTGCAATGATTACCCGTTGCGCCCGCACGGTCGAGACGATGCCCGCTTCCCACAAAGTCAGTTCAAAGCCATCAGGTACGCGCACGATGGCCTCGACGCGGGTACCCAAGCGCATTTCGAAGGCATATCTCTCCGCATAATGCTCCAAATAATCGGCGACCTCGTCTTTGCTTGCCAAGTGCATCGGCTCCGCAGGCATTGCCCAACCCGGCAAGCTGCTGTACCGCGCTGGCGAAAACAACCGCAGGGAATCCCACCGCGCACGCCAGCCATCGCCCACCCGCGCATGCGCATCGATGAGGGTGCAAGCGATCCCCTGCTGCTGCAAATGGTAAGCGGTAGAGAGGCCAGCCTGGCCCGCGCCGATGATAAGGATGGGATGCATACTTTTGTGAAGGTAAGCCGTTGGTGTGAAAATGTATGCTCAAAATTTTGGAGATGCCTGTTGTTGGGGATGCTATGCGCCGCTTTGGGGCGAGTTGTGTGCTTGTTGGGATGGGTTGCTAGCGCTGTATCCGCAGATGAAGGATCGGGCATGAACGTAGTTTTTGCAATCGCTTATCCCAATGTCTGTTTGTACGATCAATCCAGCGGGTACTTGATGCTTGAGCCAGAGGCTCGATTTAGTGTCAGCGTTGGAGCCGGAGGCTCCCGCTTCAAGTCTTTGAACTTATCATACACCGCAATGTCCTTTATCGGGAGTCGTATGATGAAGTTTTTCCTATCTTGGGAATGGTTTTCTACTACTTGTTCGTTTAGAAAAAAACGCTTGATCGATCGCAAACCACAATTGTTTTCCAGCTATGATGTCCAATTCCAACGAAATATACCGCAGCAGAATCAACAAAGTCATCGACTATGTCAATGACAACTTGGACCGATCGATCTCGCTCGATGAATTGGCGTCGGTCGCAGCATTTTCGCCGTTTCATTTTCACAGAATTTTTGTCGCAGTCACTGGCGAATCCGTGAATTTTTTCACCAACCGCATCCGATTGGAAAAAGCTGCGCGACTCCTGAAATTTTCCAAGCAGTCGATTTTCGAGATTGCAATGGAATGTGGCTTTTCATCTTCCCCTACGCTTTCCCGCGCGTTCAAGCAATATTTCGAACTTTCCCCACGCACATACAGGAAAGAGGGAAATCTTGAAAATAGCAAGATTCGCAAAGAGTTGGTCCCACTGGATGAATATATTTGTCCCATGAGCGATGAAGCGTTAGGCGCCAATTTCCCTGTCCAAATCAAGGAGTTGCCCGAAAGGCGAGTCGCTTATATTAGAGTCGTGGATGCCTATCGGGAGGGCGTGGTCATCGGTGCTTTTGAAGCGCTCGTCAGCTGGGCAAAAAAGGTGGATGTCTTTGATGCTGGAACTATTTTTGGCATGTCGCTCGATGACCCCAAGGTCACTCCAAAAGAAAAATACCGCTATGAGGCTTGCATCACGATACCCAAAGATTTCAAGGTCCAAGCGCCCCATATAGAAACAACGGTTTTGCCGAAATGTAACTATGCCATTGTGACCGCTACTGGAAACTTCAACTTTGTCGCTACTGGAATTCATTATCTCTTCAACCGTTGGCTCATCCAAAGCGTGTATGAACCCGCGCATCAGCATGGCTTGGAAATATTTCGTGACAAGGAAAATGTCTGCAATTGGGATCATTTTGACTTGGACCTTTGTCTCCCTGTGCAATCACTCAATCACTATTAATATGAAACATTTGACTATGCTATTGATCGCGCTTGCATTCCTCGCAAGTTGTTCGGAGTCCAAAAATCGAGGGTCCAAAAAGATGGCCGCGACATCCCCAAGTGAACATTCCGCAAGCCAAGAAGGCATAAAGGTCGGAGCTTTTTCCATGAGCCTCAATGTCAAGGATCTCAGTGCCTCCAAGCTATTTTATGAGAATCTCGGTTTTACTGTCAAAGGTGGAGGAATGGAAAAAAATTACCTCATCATGAAAAATGGGAATGCCCTGATCGGGCTATTCCAGGGCATGTTTGAGAACAATATTATCACTTTCAACCCTGGCTGGGACGAAGGCGGAAACAACGTCGCGCAATTTGATGACGTGCGGGAAATTCAGAAATTGCTGAAGGCCAAGGGAGTCAAGATTGACGCCGAGGTTGATGAAAAAACTTCTGGCCCCGGATTCATCATGCTCACCGACCCCGATGGAAATGCGATCCTATTTGACCAGCATCGCTAGGCGTCCAAGTTTCTAGCGCTCCAAGGATGTTGTTTGATGAGGGCAATCCCTACGGTTGCACCTATTCCTGCGCTGCATTCCCAAGGCCAGCCTTGTACACCGCGAGGCACCGCTCCCGCGCCAGCTTGTGATCCACGATCGGCTTTGGATAGGCGGCAGTACCCAGCTCGGGCACCCAATGCCGGGTGTATGCGAGCTTGCCATCAAACCGCGCCTGCTGGGCGTCGGGGCTGAAGATGCGGAAATAAGGCGCGGCGTCGGTGCCGCAGCCTGCAGCCCATTGCCAGCCGCCGTTGTTGCTGGCGAGGTCGAAGTCGAGCAGCTTCTCGGCAAAATAGGCTTCGCCCCAGCTCCAGTCGATGAGCAGGTGCTTGGCAAGGAAGCTTGCGACAATCATGCGCACACGGTTGTGCATGAACCCGGTCGCGTTGAGTTCGCGCATGCCCGCATCTACGATCGGGTAACCTGTGCGACCCGCACACCAAGCCGCAAATTCCTGCTCGTTGTTGCGCCACTGAATGTGCCCATATTGTGGCTTGAAAGGACCGCTGGCCACGTGGGGGAAGTGCTGCAAGATCTGGGCGTAAAAATCGCGCCAGATGAGTTCATTGAGGTAGGTCTGGTTGAGGGCATTGGCTTTTTGGGCTTTTTCGCGAATGCTGATCGTGCCAAAGCGGAAATGGATGCCCAAGCGCGAGGTACCATGTAGCGCGGGAAAATCGCGGGTCTGGTCATAGGCCCTGATGATGCCCGAGGCGACGGCCTTCCCCGGGATGGCGATTTTGCTGCGCTGGAAGCCGATGTCTTGCAGGCTCAGCAATGGCACGGGGGCCGTTGGGAGCAGGTGAGCGAAATACTTTTCGGTCGGATAGGGCTTGAAAAAATAGGATTCGCCTCCTGCGGTGCGGCCGCTTTCCAACTTGGCGCGCCATTTTTTGCTGTAGGGCGTGAAGACCGTGTAGGGCTTGCCGTCGTCTTTGAGGACTTCGTCACCTTCAAAGATCACCTGGTCCTTGTAGGTGTGCAAGGGGATTCCCTTGCCGCCCAAGAGTGTGGCGATCGCGGCGTCGCGCGCGATCGCGGTGGGTTCATAGTCGCGGTTGGTATAGACCGCCGCGATGTCATATTCTCCCAAAAGCGTTTGAAAAACCTCCAATGGCCGACCATGGCGCAGGAGCAGGCCGCTTCCCAACGTTTTCAATTGCGCATTCAAAGCGGTTACTTCGTCGTGGATGAAGGTCACCCGCGCATCTGCCCGGTCTTGTAATTTGCCTAAGATATCGGCGTCAAAAATAAACAGTGGCAACACGGGCAATCCACTGCGCAGGGCATGGTAGAGGCCAGCGTTGTCAGTGAGACGAATGTCCCGACGGTGCCAAAAGATGGCTATTTTCATGGTCGTGTTATCTTCCAAAAATCGATCATTTTTGACAGATAACACGGCCATGGAGGATTTGTTACGATGGCTCCGACAGCGAGGATCGCGCGGGCTGTAGTTTGAAAGCATGCCATCCCAGCGCAAAATTGCCGACTCCTACGCTGGAGACATGCATCGGATACCCGCCCTGCACCATCTCGCAGCCCACTTGCATTCCCATCCGACATTTGCTATCTTGGCCTCAACAACTAGATATATCACATGCGCTTTTTCAAATCCCCTCTTTTGCCTGTGTTGTGGATGTTGCTGACCGTGACTGCCTTGTGGGCGGGCTGCGGAGACAGTGCCTCTACCAGCACGAGCGACGATCTCGACAGCCTGGCAGCCGCTACGGCAGGCATGACCGCCACTGCGGCCGAGGATGCCAACATGCCTTCGCCCGTGCAAATGGCCCTGAGCATCCTCAATGCCAAAGCTCCCTTCAATGGCGAGTTGCTCAATCCCTCGACCAAGGCCGACGGCTATAGCAATACGTTTCAGCAGGCGATGAACCTTGGCATCTACCAAGCCGACCTCGGCTACTTGATCGCCAACCATCAGACGCAAGACGCGCTCAAGTATTTTGAGGCGGTGAAAAAGCTGGGCGACAAACTGGGTATTTTTGGGGCCATGGAAGGCGATATGATGGCACGCGCCGAGAAAAATCTCGATTCCCGCGACAGCCTGTTTGCGATCTTGAGCGATGCATTTAAGAATGCCGACAACTATCTCAATGAGAATGCGATGCTTGCAAGTGCTGATCTCATTGCAGCTGGCGGCTGGTTGGAAAGCACCTACTTGGTGACCCAAATCCTCAAGACCCACGACAGTGGCCCGCTGCGCAAGCGCGTGGGCGACGACAAACTCATCTTGCCACAGTTGCTCGCAGCCATCGGGCAGCACAAGGACAGCAAGGACCACCAGGCACTCGCCCAGCAACTCCGCGAACTCAACTCGATCTACGATGAGATCAAGATCAAGCACATCGACAAGGCGGCTGAGAAAAATGAAGAGAAGAAGACGGTGAAAATCAACAATACAACGAAGGTGCGCTATACCCCGGCCACCCTTGCCAAGATCACTGAAAAGGTCGCTGCCATTCGTAAACTGTACATCAACTGAATCTCCCCATGAAAAGACCCACGACCCTTTTTATCGCTGCACTCACACTTTCGCTCACGCTCCTCATGCCCCTGTGCGTGAACAGCCAAGCGCAATGCCTGCGCACATCTGAGCGCTGCGAGGGTGAGCTCGGCGATTTCCTGAGTGATGGCAACTATTATGGCGCCCAAATCAATGGCGTCACTGAAGCGACTCTGAAACTCACGCTGTACGAGGGATTCAGATACCGTATCGTCACCTGCAATGATCGCCCCAACGCCAAGGTCAAATACCGCGTGCTCGACAGCCGCAAAAACGAAGTCTTCCAAACCCCTGGCGCCAAGGACGGCGACGCATGGGAATTTGAACTCGCAGCCACCGACAATTTCACCATCAAAGCCTCTATCCCCAACAATGTGGGCCTGGGCTGCGTGATCTTTGAAGTCGGCTATGACGAGGAGATGATCAACGACGGCGTCGAATTCGAAGCAGAAGACGACCCCTTCTTTGAAGATGAATTGAATTATGATGATCCTGAAGACGCGGGAAATTGAGGGAATAGTTAGCAGTTAGTAATTAGCAGTTAGCAGTTGGGGAACTGCTAACTGCTACTTGCTAACTGCTAACTGCTACCTACTCACTGCTAACTGATCGAAATTATGAGCCAAAAGGTCCTCCATATCCTCATGCGCCTCTTTGCGAAGTTGGCACTTCTTGATGGCGTGACCGACGAAGAGGTGGCTGTCGTGCGGGTATTTTTGGAAGAGCACCTGAGTGGGGCCGACATCCCGCCGCAGATGGAGCTGTTTCATCGCTATGTGGCCGATGGGGAGACCATCAATGTGCATGCCTATTGCAGCGAGATTGCCCGTGAACTGAGTGTGCGGCAGCAATACCTCATCCTGCTTCATCTCATGGAAATCATCTATGCCGACGGCATCGTGAGTGACGGTGAAATCGCCTTTTGGAAGGAAGTGGAGGCGGCCTTCAAGCTTGATCCAACCGAAGACGCCGATCTTTGGGCCTTTGTCGGGGCGCAGGATGTGCCCGAGTTGCCTGTCGCGGCCTTGCGCTGCGCGCATGATGCCAGCGAATCGCCCAAGGACGCCAAGTTTTTACAAACGCCCGTGCAGGGTACGATCGCCGTCTTGAATCTCGGGCAAGGTGCATTCTACCTCCTCAAATATTTTGGGCACGAATACCTTCAACTCAACCATCAGTACATTGCTCCGCTCAGAAACCATGTCTTGGGCAATGGCAGCGTGATCGGCTTGCCACACGGCAATGCGCTCTATTTCAGCGATATCGCCAAACAATACATGACACTGGAGGAGGCACAGCGAGTCGATTTCAGGGTCGAAAAACTGGAATATACCTTCGCCAACAAGAAGCTCGGCCTCCATGGAATCGACATGCAAGAGGCGTCGGGACGACTCGTGGCGATCATGGGCGCAAGTGGATCGGGCAAATCGACCCTGCTCAATGTCCTCAATGGCAATTATCGGCCTAGTCGCGGGCAGGTCACGGTCAATGGCACCTCACTACACGCACAACTCGACGATTTCAAGGGCCTCATCGGCTATGTGCCACAAGATGACTTGCTCATCGACGAGCTCACCGTCTATCAAAACCTCTATTTCAACGCCAAGCTTTGCTACAAAGACAAGCGCCACCAGGAACTGGAGGAGATCGTAGCCAAGGTCTTGGCTGATTTGGGCCTGTCGGAAACCCGAGACCTGCGCGTCGGCAATCCTCTTGAAAAAACGATCTCAGGCGGGCAACGCAAGCGCCTCAACATCGGCCTGGAGTTGCTGCGCGCACCGGCCATCATCTTCTTTGACGAGCCCACATCGGGCCTGAGCAGCCGTGACTCCGAAAACATCATGGACCTGCTCAAAGAGCTGACCTTCATGGGCAAGCTGGTGTTTGTCGTCATTCACCAACCGTCGTCTGAGATTTTCAAGATGTTTGACAGTCTGCTGGTGCTGGACACAGGCGGTTACCCGATCTATTACGGCAATCCCGTCGAGGCCGTCATCTATTTCAAGAGGGCGAGCGAGCAGATCAACCACGGGCAGCCGACCTGTCCCGAGTGCGGCAACATCAACCCCGAGCAGATTTTCAACATCATCGAGACCCGGGTCACCGATGAGTTTGGCAATCCCACCACCAAGCGCAAGATCGCGCCCCAACAATGGCATGCGGTCTTTTTGGATGACGCTGCGCGTGATCGCAAGCCTTCACCATCGGCGCAACCGGTGCCTGCCAATGGCAAGACGGCACTCGTGGGCCTGAAGACGCCCAGCTGGCTGCGGCAATTTGGGGTGTTTTGGCGGCGCGACCTGCTCGCCAAGATCGGCAACAAGCAATACCTGGGCATCAATGTTTTGCAGGCGCCGCTATTGGCGCTCATCTTGGCGGTGCTCGTGCGCCACGCTGGAACAGATGCCTATCTCTTTGGGAAAAATGACAATATTCCCGCCTTCTTTTTCATGAGCATTGTCGTGGCCTTGTTTACGGGTATGACGATGAGCGCAGAGGAGATATTCAGGGATCGCAAGATCCTGAAGCGCGAAAATTTCTTGAACCTGAGCCGCTCGGGTTACTTGTTTTCCAAAGTGAGCATCCTCTTTGGATTCTCGGCACTGCAAATGGCCAGTTTTGTCTTGGTGAGCGCACTGGTCTTGGCGATTCCGGGGCTGTATGTCGCGTACTGGGTGTTGTTGTTTTCGCTATCGTGCTTTGCGATCATGCTGGGCCTCAATGTCTCCGCGACCTTCAACTCGGCGGTGACGATCTACATCCTCATTCCCCTGCTCCTCATTCCTCAACTGATCCTGAGTGGCACGGTTGTGAAATTTGATGAATTGAATCCCAGTCTCGCCTCGCCCAAGGTGGTGCCCATCGCTGCCGATCTCATGGCCTCACGCTGGGCTTATGAAGGCATGATGGTCAAGTTTTTCATTGACAATGCCTACGAACGCGAATTTTTTGCGGTGGAGCAAAAGGTGAGCGAGGCCACCTATCGCAAGGACTATTGGCTGCCAAAAATGGAGGATTACACGGAATTTTGTTTGCGACACAAAACGGATGCCGATGAGGCGGGTAAACTTGCTTACAGCCAACACCTAGGGTTGCTGCGCAATGAAGTGGCGGCTGCAAGAACACGGCTTCCGAAGATCGCCTGTGAATGCGATGGTCTCCAGAAGATGGAATTCAATGCCGAAATCGCCTCGAACCTCAAAGCCTATTTTGGTGAATTGAAGGCCCACTATGTGGCTTTGGCAAGCGTGGCGCGGGAAAGACACGACGCCATCGACCAAGGCTTGGCGGCAAGATTCAGCGATCAGGAGGCCTATACCCGTTTCAAGCAGCAGCAGCACAACGAGGCCATCGACAAGCTGGTACGCAACGCAGATTCAGATACGCGCCTACTCGAACATCGCGGAGAATTTGTGCGTCGCTATGAGCCTGTGTACAACCAGCCCGAGGGTGGATTCTTGCGCTACCGCACGCATTTTTATGCGCCGTCCAAGGTGATCTTTGGGCAGCGCATCGACACATTCACATTTAATGTGGCCGTGATTTGGCTCATGACCTTGCTCCTGTATGTGACCTTGCATTTTGAGGTGTTTCGGCGCGTATTACGGTGGGTGGAGGGTTGGCGGCGTCGGTAAGAATGAGTTGGTATGCTGCTTTCAAATTCCATGTTCCCGAAGGTAACATTGCCATGGGCAGCCACTCAGTGTCATTCATTTAAGGGATTTGAACCTGAAATCGGTAAGCTTGGCAAGCCTGAAGGGCTTGATTTTTCCTAGCCCCGGACTTCGTCCGGGGCTAGGAAAAATCACCAAGCCAACAACCCTGAAATGGTTGAATATTAGCGATCTACATGGATATCTGTCAACATTCAACCCTTTCAGGGTTGACACTTCAATCCGTTCGCAGACGGTGGGTTTGGCTTCGCCGATTTGCAATTCACCCACCGCTACTCACATTCAAGTCCTGCGGACTTGTCCTAAATTCCTTAACCGTATGACATTGGACAGACACTGCTAGGAAATCCGTTTCCGAGGCCGCACGACCTGCTCACCGCATTCCGAAAAATCCAGTTGGTCGGCTGAAGTAGCGGTTGCGTCCACCGCGTGCTTTGCGGTATTTTGCCCCTGGGCCTTCCCAAGGTGTTTTGCGCAACACGGTCTTCACGACAGGCGGAGCTGCCTGGAAGTGGGACCAACGGCGGTCGAAGCGCTCGCGCTCTGCGGGGTCATGGAGGTTGGTATAGGCTTCATTGATGGCTTGAAACCGACGTGTGTATTCCGCGACAGCCTGAGGATGCAGGTCTGGATGGCACTCACGGGCCAGCTTGAGATAGGCGCTGCGAATCTCATCTTTGGTGGCACTCGGCCCAAGGCCCAGGATGTCGTAGTAGTTTTGCACGGGACAACCGATTGATGGAGGAAATTTAGAAAGGATTTTACCGGCAAGCTAGGTTCAGCAGGAAATATCCGCGTTGAATCGCTAAAAAGCTGCCCTTGCTGGATTTGCTTTCCCAAATGCCATAGAATTCCCTAACTTGGTCTTTCAGAAAAATATCATTCGCAAAATGCAAAAACTCTCAGCCTTGATGATCGCCCTTTTTGTGGGTATCCTATTTTGGTCAGCCGTCGATGCGCAGGCACAAGTGCATCGCTATCGGGTGGGCTACAAAGACCAGGGATTTACATTGATCCCAGAGATTGCAGCCCTCATTCCCTCCAATACCTATCCCTTGGCGATCAATTTCAATATGATCGCTGGCTACCAAATCGATGCCCACTGGTTTGTGGGAGGCGGCGTGGCCTTGGACGCCTATGGGAGCGACGTCTATGTCCCTGTCTTTGCCGATGCACGCTACAACTTCCTGGATGGCAAGTACTCACCCTATGCCTTTATTGATGCTGGCTATGGCCTGCCGGTCGATGCCGATCCGCTGCTCAAAGGCGGCCCGATGATCAATCCCGGCTTTGGCATCAAATATTTCCTCACCCGCACGACCGCCATCAACTTGTCGCTGGCCTATCGCTACCAATCGATGCCCGTCGATCAAAACGCAGCCGGCGCAAGCACTGCATTGCGCACCAACTATATCCAGTCACTGGGCGTGCGTGTAGGCTTGCAATTCTGATGGCCCGTGGCAAGCCACTCCATTTCGAATCGCTGGGAAAATTCTTAATTTGAATGTATCATTTACGCTAAGCACGATACCTGAATATGAAAAAAACATTGATCGCATTTGCCATGGTCGCAGCACTCATGATGAGCGCTTGTGGGAGCAAGCCCAACTATGACGACCCCAAAGCTGTCGCAAAATTCAAGTGTGACAAAATGAAGGAAATCATGGAACTGATGAAAACCGAATCTGAGGGCACTGAGGCCAAGATCGACGCCATCAGCAAGGAAGTGGAGGATTACCACACCGAATTTACCAAGCACCACGGCGCCAATGCCGAGGCGATGGAAAAGAAAGTTTCAGAAGCTGAAAAAGAAGTTTGCGGCGACTTGGCCAATGCATTCTGATTTTTGACGCTGAAAAACATTGGGAGCCGTCCACTTTTGGGCGGCTCTTTTGTTTGGTTGCGCCTACCAAGTATGCCGAAACCGTGCAATCCGAGCAGCAAATTTGCCCTGTAAGATTCCAGAAATTTTCGCAGTTTTTGCCCATGAATCGTTCAATGCATATCCGTGGACTTTTTCTGGCACTGCTAGCGGCCTATTGGCTGCTCGGTGCAGGCATCGCCCACGCCCAGACGATGCGCGTAGAAGGAACCGTGCGCGACGTCGTGACGACCGAGCCGGTCGTGTCGGCGCAGGTGCGCGTGCAGGGGCGCATGCAAGGCACAATTACCGATGGCAATGGCCATTTTACAATGCAAATCGAGGCGGGTGCCAAGATCCTGGAGATCACCCATGTCGGCTACCGCAAGACCGCAGCAGCACTCAAGCCTGGCTTAGCACAACGGCTGGAGATCACGATGGAATCGGCTGCTTCGCTCCCTGACGTTGTCATCTCATCTGGGCCGGCGTTGGTACTCGCCGACAAGACCATCCACCTTTATGACTACGAGTTTTTTGAGGGCCAACTCATGATGATCATCTATGACCGCACCTTGCGGCGCAGCAAGCTGGCCATCGTAGATGCCCACGACAGTATCATGGACATCGAGCTCGGCATTGAGGAACCTGGCAAGCTCATGCGCGACTGCCTCGGCAATGTGCATGCACTCACCAAGCACTGGGCCAACCAACTGTTTATCTCAGACAATCAGATTGGATTTTACACCGATTCCTTGGCGGTATTCGAGCGGACAGTGTTGCCTTGCTTGGGCAATATCGATGCCCACTATTATTTTGATTACCGCCGATTCAACAATCAGATCCTGGACTACCTCGCCTATGACATGGAGGCTGAGGCTTGGGTGCCATTTTTGCAGGTCAAGGACAAAAACAAAATGCATCAATTGATGGATCCACTCGGCATCTATGCCTCGATCGCGCCCTCAGAGGCCCACATGATGGCCCTCTCGCCTGAGGACTGGAAAAAGGTCGGCAGGATCGATCCCGAGTTCCAATTTGAGCAAATGGTCTTTTTCTATCCCGTCGATGCTCCGCTGCGAATCCTCGACGGCAAGGTCTATGTGTTTGACCACCTCAATGGCCTCATTCGCAGCTTTGAAAAAGATGGTAAGGCGCTCGGGGAGGTTCCGGTCGCTTACCACAAGTTCCCCAACTGGCAACGCGCGATCATCATCGATGAGGAGCGGTCTGAGGCCTACGCCCTCTATGAAAAACATGGCTACAGCAGTCTGCGCAAGATCGATCTCCTGGCGGGCACGGTCGGCGACCCGATCGAAATCCCCAAACAATTCCCCAACAAAATCGGCGTGCGCGACGGCATCGCCTATTTCATGTACAAGCAAGGACAATACGACGAGACCAATCGCCTCTACCGCATGCGGCTTTGAATCAGCCACCTCTGGATTTTTTTTCACAGAACCTGTAACCTTCCTCTTGCACCAGCGTAACAATCCTGTTGGTATTTCGGATTCGCATGGATATTTCTATTTCAGGTACATTATTGGCATTTACACTGCTGTTTGGCCACATCATCGCAGTGGCCGTGACAGCATTGGTCGCTTACGGGGTGCTCAATGTGATGCGGCGACAACCCGAGATCACTTATCTCTTTTGGCCCGCTTTCATCGGCGGCTCCGTGGCTTGGGGTTATACCGCAAGGCGTCTGGTTACCAGTAGCCTCCCCTTTAGCGCATGGTCTGACTCGGCATTTTCTTGGTATGGATTTTTGATGGTCGGTGGCTTGATCGTCGGCATCGTCTTGCAGCGCCGCCGCATGTAATGCGCCACGCTGCTCCTTGTTTCGATCATTTGTCATTTGTAGCAGGTAAGTGCGCCAGATTAAGCGCACGATCAGGTGAAGATAACTTTCAAACCACTACCTAGCGGCTCATATTCACGCCTCAAAATAATGAACATGCTCCCTCGCCACACTGCAATCGCGCTTACCTTCCTAGGGTTTCTCATTTGTCTGCATGCCTGTAAAGTGGCTCCAGAGCAAGCTAGGCTATCATTTGACGAGGCCACGCAGCAGCTACCTGTCACGCACCATGCGCAGCTCGACTCTGTCCTAGCGCAACTGAGTACCGTGCCATTTGAACTGCTGGATTCTGGCTATTTGGTGCAGGCTGGCATCTTGGGCAAATGGCGTAAAGAATTGGCCCGCAAGACTTGGTATGCCGTGGAAGGCGACCAAGGTCTCCTATTTGTTGTCGGCCGCATGCGCATCCAAGATTTCATGGCACATGATCCTTTCGTAAAGGCACTCGATATCGATGTACAGGAGGCAGATCAGCCCTATTTCACGATCGACAAGCGGGTGCTGCACAAGCTGCTGGACCTGCTGCTATGGATGCAGGCCCAAGGCTATGACACGGAGCAAGTGCGCATCAACTATGGCTTTCGTCACCCCAGCCTCAATGTGCGTGCAGGTGGCGCACCCAAGAGCCGCCATCAATGGGGCGAGGCCATCGACCTGCTCATCGGCGACATCGACCGCAATGGCGTGATGGATGCCGAGGATAAACTGCCTTTGTTGGAGATTTTGGAGACCAAGATCATAGGAAACGAGGGTGGCGTGGGCCGCTATCCCGGTTCCCAAGTCATCCACATCGATGTGCGCGGATCCAAGGCGCGGTGGGACCATCAAAAGTGAGCTCGTCTTTTGTCTGGCCCATGGGCCTGCTCATTCGAGATTGGCACCTAAACCCCTGAAGTCCCTGTTTCCATCAATCCGACGGCTTGGTGCCAATAAAAGAAGGCTGCCGCTTAAAATCTTCTATCCACTGCTTTTCAAAACACGCTTGTAGGATCATGGAAATAGGTCTTGATATTCTTTACCAATTGCCTCACGCAAATATGAACGCAATGCCGATTGCTTGCCACGCCTGCCTGCGTAACTCAGCAAGGTCGTGTAATTGAGCGAAAAACGCGCAGCAGCATTGCGAAATATAGTCTTGGTCTCCTCTCCTCCCCACAAAAAAAAGATTTTTTCATCACAAAAGAGATCCACCAAGATTTTCTCCAAAGCTGGGAAATGGACTTTGCGCCGCCCTTGCTGAAGACTCAGCAGCGGCGACCTCGACAAGATCGGCATGATGACGATCGGCTTGGCGCTATTGAGCACGTATAGCTCCATTTCACGCGCGTCGGGCTTGAGAAAGACGTCTTTGTACCCTTGTGCACGCAAGTAATAAAACAGGGACGCAGCAGACTCCTTCTCGATCTCGACCACAACGAAGTCGGTGGCGGCTTGGTGACGCGACAACTCGTTCAGCATTTTGGTTTCCTGGATGCAATGTGCGACTTCGCCAAACCCCTTACTGATGCGGGCCGAGAGCTTGCGGACCTCGATGCTCATCTTTGGCATATAGACGGGCTTGGGGTGCAGCGAGTACCGCCCCCTGCCTATTGATCGCAAGACATTTCGCTTGTGCAGGTCATGGATCCTCCAAGAGAAGGTGTGTGTATTCAAGCTGGGTTCCAAACGCTGGAAATGCTGCAACAGCTCACTTTTGGTGACCTTCGTGCGCGTGCCATCGCTTTCGTTGAGCTTGAATTCCACTGTCTTCTTTTTTCTTTCTGCTCAAAGGTACTTCATTTTCCAATATTTTACAACTACCATCATTTTTTGGTAAATTATTGCATTCAATACTTTACCAATTTTCATCAATTTTGTACTTGTATTGCATTTGTATGCACCTCCAAAAAGCTCCCAAAATGCAATTATGGCGCTGTTTCGGGGGAGGAAACGCTTGTGGTTCCGCAACAATTTATTTCTACAATAACTACAAAACATGAATAGAATCATGGCGAGAAATTGGGTTGCCGAAGCACAGTCAAGCCGCAACCGACACTGCCACCTCATCAAGCAGGGTACTTTGATTCACTGGGGTGGCAAGACAAAAGCGTTTCGAGTCAAGGGACTCTAAACGCTTCGTCGTGTGGGCTCAAGGAGCAAAATACAGGCGCGAGCGGCCTGCATTTTGCTTTCCTCAAACCCATACAGCAGGCGGCTACGGAACTAAATTTCGATAACTTATTCCTTAGTGCCTGATTTCCATCTTCTTGATAGCGACCTTCCCGTCAACCATGATGTGTAGAAAATAGATTCCACTGGCTAAGGTTGATTGGTTGAACCGATTGGTGCCAGCCTTCATTTTGGTCGTGAGAACCTGCTGCCCAAAGGCATTGTACACGATCATCTGGGCGTCTGTTTTGACTTTTGGGATGTGCACATCAAATTCTCCACCATTGGGATTTGGAGAGAGCGCAATCTGCGAACCGAGAGCGTCTTCATGCTCAGTAGGATCGCCGGGCTGGGCTTGGCGATTGCCATAACTGGTATTGGTACAAAGCTTTGTATAGCACCCAAATGGGTCGGTCACAATGACCCCCCATGAGCCCGCTGTGCTGATGTTGGAAAACGTAGTGACAAAACTTGTACCGCAGGGGATGCAGACCGATTCGGTCGGCAGACCGCAGTCTTGCAACCATTTGAAGATCGAAGGCCCAGTGAAGCCACTCACAGATACACTCTCAAAACCCGGCCCTGGTGTGATCACCAAGTTGCCATTGGGCACGAGGGTTACTGGGACTGACGACGGCGCGCTGCTACCACAAGACGTCGTCTGGACGACGGTGACAGCGGCGGGATACACACCTGGCGTGCCGATGGTACTCACATTGATCGAGGACCCCGTCGCGACGGCTGGGGTTCCAAAGGAAGCATCTACACTCCAAGAATACGTGCCCGACAAAGGTGGTGCCACTGAGAACATCGCTGCACCAGGAATCCCGACATTGTAACAAGCTGGAAAATTGATGATGGGAGCCGTAGGAACGAATGCGACAGCCCGCGTGACAGTATTGCAGCAAGCTAGGCTGGTGCAAACCGTAACGCTCACATTGCCGACCGAGCTCCCATTGGGAGTCACCGTGATCGAGTTGCTCGCGCTACTACCTGTCCATCCAGGGGGGATCGTCCAAGTATAGGTCGCGGGTCCAGAGGACGAGACGGTATAGGTGATTGGCGTCGTGCTGCCAGTGTTGATGCAGGTAGGCCCGGCCGTAAACACAGGGCTAGGCTGCACGGTCACCGTGATTGGGATCACCCCTGATGGGCATGATGTGCTCGCGGCGGAAATCACATAAGATCCGGCTGCGGCTGCAATGGGAACTGTGACAGAAATGACCGATGCTGAGGAGTTATTAGGGACAAAGGCCCAAGCCGCGCTAGGCATCGTCCAGGTCGTCGCGTTCAACTGCGCACTGGCAGGCAGACTCACCTGAAATGTGCTGCCAGGGGACAAGCACGAGCTGCTTGGCGTGGTAGTAAGTACCATCGGTGCCACGAAATTTCGTCCGATTTGGTATTGAAATGCCTGAACAGCAGGGCATAACCCAATGCTGTTGGACACAGACAAAATCAACGTACCGGGGTTGTCGTTCATGCCACTCACGGTGACCACTTCGTTAAACGTTCCACTTCCAACGGCCGTCGCTCCGCCGCTTCCCATATAGGACCAAGCATACGTTAACCCCGGCACTGGCGTAAGCGCTGCCGAAAATGTCGTGACGCCTGTATTCAGGCAGGTAGGCAAAACCGGCAAAAATACGGGCGCTGGCACAGGTGAATTCACCAACTTCGTAACACAAGTTGTATGGCTCCCAAAGGGAATGATGTCACCGTCCCAAGGATTGGCCCTGCCATAGCAGCAGGCGATCGTCCAAACACCGCTGACCACAGCGGGCGTGGTAAAGGTCACGGAACTCAAATCTGAGCTGCCATAAAAACTCGTGATGGGGCTAGTCCCGTTGGTGATCGTCCAATAGTACTTGTCGGTGCCCACAGCGTCGGTCAAGTTGTCGGAGGCAACAGGATCTACCGAATAAGTTACCGTTGTATTGGGATCCCAACACGATGGCCCAATGATAGGCGGCACGTAGCCACTCCCTGACCCTGTGTTGGGGTAGGTTTTGTACACTTCAAAGGCGATAGAAGCGTTGCAAGGTGGACTCACATAATTGATGGTCACACGGCCCTTGCTCCTCGCAAGATTCATGCTTGAAGGCAAAAGCCCCTCTGAAAAACGTTGGTTTTTGTTGAAGGATTCAATGTTTTGGATCAATCCTGATCCAGTGACTGTGGTAGGAGTCATCGTGCTGGCTGTCTGAAAGGACAGATCTCCCAACAACGACCAAGAAGACGTCGATGTACCATTGGGAATAATCTTAAAATTTCCTGCACCTCCTGGAATATCAAAAGGGTCGGGCATGACAACAATACCACCGTTTCCAACCACGCCACCAAATCCGGTAAGGACGCCAACGCCCGAACCCGCGACAATCACCTCGCAGGTTGAAGGCACTTTCACCACTGGCTGAGCATGCACTGTTGCCATGACTGCCCCAAATAGGACGAGACAGCACCAGATGCTTTTTCGTACATTCATCATTGAAAAAAGCTCTTTCATATGATTCAAAATAAATATTCAATGCCTACTCTATAAAAGCTTTTCGGCAACCGCTTTTCATTACAGATATTATGTATCCAAAAACCCACAACCATCCTCGTGAGCGCCTCAAAACACCATTGAAATGCAACCCGAAACACAACACAATTTGAGGCACAATATATCCGTGTCTTTTTTTGAGAAAAGAGACAAGATGCAAGGCCGCAGCACCGACAATTCAGCGACAGTCCAAGGGCATTAAACCTACGTTGGTAGCCATTTCACACAACCGCAATGGCCCAAACGTAACAAATCGCGTTGCAATTATTGTCCAGCAATACCCATTGCCAGCCCTAGTGATGCGCTAGAACTTCGATATAACTGAACGCTTCATCAAGCTAAACGAACAAGCGCAAAAATTCTACAATTCCTTGGCACGATGAATCCACAAACGCCAATACCAACGCTAAAAATATTCCGAAATTGGGCAGGAAGCCAATTGGGTATGTCACAAAAACATCACCACAGCACCCTCACAATTAGGTCATTATGAAATAATTCAAAAATGCCGTGGCGAGACGACTGCTTGCGAATTGGAAGTCGTCATAGGATTCACTGACAGCAAATCATTGATATTCGAATCTGCGACGATTGCGTCTCAGGCGTTTGTTGCAAAGGCATTTTTTGGACGTTTCAGCCATTTAAACAGAAACTCCAAACAATATACGTTTGCCAAGTGTCGATTGTGTCAGCATTCACACATGCAATGCATAAATATTGCGACAACGGTTGTAGCCCAATGCGCCTTGCCAAAGAACCAAAATTCGGCGAGGTATCCATCGTGGGATGTAAGTGTGATGTAAGTGGAAACGTCTATGTTGTTTGACGCTTCATCCTACACATTAGCCTACATCGCATCATGTAGCGGATGTCGTGTGGTCCCAAGGAAAAAAAGCGATCAGAAAGAATGTTGCGGGTCGAGAATTTAGTATCATAGGCAATTCTAATAAATTGGGCAAGAGGAAACAATAAGTGAATCTAATGACTGATCTCTTGGAAATACAAACCTATTTTCACAAAACATTACGCAACCAAGGCGCACAAAAACAACACAAATCGCTTATATTAAGACTATTACAGCCAAACACAAAATATCAAACCTCCACATAAGGGCACCGCTGAAAAACATATTTTCCCCGTTCCAGCCTTTTTGCGATGGATTTATACCCATCTAAACCTGCCCAACAATTCGTTTGGAATCATTCGCTGAATCGAAAACAAATATGCCTATCGGCTACTTTTCCAGTAGTGGTTGAAAAAAGTTTGTCATTTCGAGTGGACACAAATAGGATTTGCCTTTTGATCGAATGACAAACCCACTTGGTCATCCCGAGTGGACACAAATAGGATTTGCCTTTTGATCGAATGACAAACCCACCTGTCATCCCGAGTGGACACAAATGGGATTTGCCTTTTGATCGAATGACAA